>JAGBUC010000008.1 GCA_017630985.1 Clostridia bacterium | reverse complement strand
TACACCGTATTTCTCCAAAATCTCGTTAATCTGCTCAAAAATATTCTTAAGCAGTACAACCTCAGTGCCCAAAGCATAACGCTTTGCCGCCTCAAAATATCTTCCGTCAACAAATAGGGTGTTGCCCTGTTTTGTCATAAGAAGATAACCGAGCGAGGATGAAAATCCCGTAAGATATCTGCGGTTTATCGGGGTTGTGATAAGAACTGCGGCGTTTTCCGTTATATAGCGTAAGGTTTTATCCATTAAATTATTTCCTTTAAAGTATCTATCGCCATAGTATAGCTTCTCTTGCCGTATCCCGCTATAGCCGACCTGCAAACCTCTGTTATAACCGATATTTTTCTAAAATCCTCACGAGCATTAACGTCGGACAGATGCACCTCAATAAAGGGCTTGTGCACACAAGCTATCGCATCGCGAATGGCATAACTATAGTGTGTGTAGGCACCCGCATTTATAACACATCCGTCATACTCTGTAAGCACGGTGTGAATTTTCGTAATAAGCTCTCCCTCACAATTCGACTGAAAAAAGTCGCACTCTATATCTCTCGCCTTGGCATATTCCAAAATTTCGGCATTTATCGACTCAAGTGTGTCAAAGCCGTAAATTTCGGGTTCGCGAACGCCGAGCATATTAAGATTTGGACCGTTTAGAACTAAAACCTTTTTCATTTTGCAAGTCTCCAATAAAAATCTTTCATCTGCCTTGCATCCTCGGCTTGTGTACCCGCCGATTCGCAAATAATTACGGGTGAGCACTGCTTTTTATATGTCAGCTCGGCAACAGGCTCGAAATCGGGACCGAAAACGGTGTCGTCAAAAGTAAGATGACGAACCTCTCCCCCGGCCGAATATTCTATCTTCGAAAAATGCGAATGAAATTCGCGAAGACGCGAAATACCAAGTCGGTTTTCTATCTCGTCAAAAATCTTTTCAAAATCACTATGTGTTTTAAGAATTCCCCTGTCCCTCGCGTTAAGATGGCCAAAATCGATACAGGGTATAAGCCTTTCGTCAAGTTCACATAAGCTAAGCACCTCGCCAAGCGTTCCAAGCTGATTAACCTTGCCCATCGTCTCGGGGCAAATTCTGATGTTAGAAAGCCCCTCGCTGTCAAGCGCCTCTACCGCAAGCTTCATCGTGTCGATTGCAAGGCGCAAAGCCTCTTCCCTCGAAATTTTTCCGCAAGAGCCTGTATGAACAACAATTCTGTCTCCGCCCATCGCGCTCACCGCGCGTGCGCTTTGAAGAATATAATTAATAGAGTTAAGTCTCTTTGCCTCCTCAACCGACGACATCGAGATATAATAGGGCGCGTGAAGAGAAAGTGCAATACCCTTTTCTCTTGCCTTTTCTCCTAAAGCCCTCGCCTTTTCTTCGCCTATGTTAACTCCCCGACCGCATTGATACTCAAAGGCGTCAAGCCCCATCTTTTCAATATATTCGGGAACCTCAAGGCTCGATTTATATCCCATTCTAGAAAAGCTTTCGCTGTTCCCTGCAGGACCGAATTTAGCGCTCATATTTCCACCTCTTTAGTAAAAAATCCTCTATTTTTCGGCGAACTCTGAAGCTAAAAGCCTCTTCCCTTGTTATGTCGGTAACAAGCAAGGTCTTAACCCCTGCAAGCTTTCCGCCTAAAACATCGGTAAAAATCTGGTCGCCCACAATGGCAACCTCTCTTCTTTTTAGCTTAAGTGCCTTTACCGCCTTAAGATACCCAAAGGGCAGCGGCTTTGCCGCAAGACCGACAACCGAGAGACGGACACTGTCGCCAAATCGCCGAGCCCGTACCGTCTTAGCGTTAGACAGCACGATTAATTCAATACCATTCTCCTTCATATCAGAAAGCCACTCGGCAAGGCCGCTCCTCAGCGTTTTATTGCCGTGAGCTACCGACATAGTGTTATCAACATCAAGAAGCAAACCCTTAATGTTATTATTATGTAAAAATTCAGACGAAATATCGGTTATACATTTAAATATAAAATTAGGTTTAAGCATATAATCACCAAACAGAAAAAGCGGTTGCACTGCAACCGCTTTCAGCTTTACAACAATATCGCTTAGCGGAACTTGCGTTTGCGTGCCGCTTCAGACTTCTTCTTGCGTTTTACAGAGGGCTTCTCGTAATGCTCTCTTTTACGGACTTCTTGGATAACTCCGTCTTTTGCCGTCTGTCTTTTGAAACGTCTAAGTGCGTTATCAAGCGATTCGTTTTCTTTTAATCGAACCTGACTCATCATATTCCCTCCCTTTGCAGTATTGCAGAGGATAAACCTACAGATGGTATTATACTATAGGAACATTAAACTTGTCAAGAAATATTTGTATATTTAAGAAATAATGAAAATCAGCCGCCGAAAAAAACCGACAGCCGATTTAAACTTTACTATATTATTATGCAGACAAGACCGTTACAGCCTTCGTTTATAACCCTCTCAACCGTCTCCTGAATTCTCATTCGCGCATCTGAGGGCATACGCGACAGCTTTGTATTAAGCCCCTCGTTAACAAGCTCGTGAAGCGACTTGCCGAATATATTAGAGCTCCAGATTTTCTGCGGGTCATCCTCAAACTCGCTAAGCAGATATTTTATAAGGTCCTCGCTCTGCTTCTCGCTTCCTACAATGGGGCTAACCTCGGTGGTTATATTCGCCTTCATCATATGTATTGACGGTGCCGAGGCGCGAAGACGTACGCCATAGCGTCCGCCCTGCTTCATAATTTCAGGCTCTTCAAGAGACAACTCCTCGGTCGCGGGCATGACTATTCCATAGCCGGTTGCCTCAACCTCGTCAAGCGCATTCTTAACCCTTAAATATTCCCTCTTCATTCTCGCTAACTCGCCAAGCGTATCCATAAGCTGACGGTCATCCTTTATATCAAGGTCTATATTTTCGGTTATAACAGAATAGAATAGCTCACGGCAAACCGTTATCTCATAACTGGCACAGCCGCTTCCAAGGTCAACCCTGTTCATCTTAACCGACTCGGCAT
>JAGBUC010000007.1 GCA_017630985.1 Clostridia bacterium | reverse complement strand
GTAGTGTGGTATGTAATTATTTTACCATATTAAAATAAAAAAGTAAAGCAGATATAAAATGTGAGAAAAAAAACAAAAAAGCACACCCCGAAGGATGTGCCGAAAAAGTGCTTCCCTCGGAAAGTTGCGACACCAACCGAGAACTCCATGCGGAATTAAAGGAAAACACCTTTTACCAAGGTATTCTCCCGCACGGAGAAAAAATTATTCAGTTGGTGTCGCAAGGTTATTTTAACACATAATTTACAAAAAGTAAAGTTACTTTAAAAAAGACATCTACCAAAACAGGCAGATGTCTTGAAAGCTAGCAACTATGCGGTTTTTTGATTATTTGAAGTATCTTGCAAGCAAGCCTTCAAATGCCTTGCCGTGTCTAGCTTCATCACGAGCCATTTCGTGAACGGTGTCGTGGATTGCGTCGAGGCCAAGCTCTTTTGCAAGCTTAGCAAGCTCGAACTTGCCCATTGTTGCGCCGTTTTCGGCATCTACGCGCATTTCGAGATTTTTCTTGGTTGAGTCGGTTAGGACCTCTCCTAAAAGCTCGGCAAATTTTGCAGCGTGCTCTGCCTCTTCATATGCAGCTTTTTCCCAATAAAGTCCGATTTCAGGATAGCCCTCGCGGTGAGCAACACGAGCCATAGCAAGATACATACCTACCTCGCTGCACTCGCCGTTAAAGTTCTCGCGGAGACCCTCGATAATTCTTTCGTCTGTGCCTTTAGCGACCCCTACAACATGCTCGGCAGCCCAACTTTTCTCGCCAGCCTGCTCTTTAAACTTGTCTGCCTTTGCCTTGCAGATTGGGCACTGGTCGGGCGCGGAATCTCCCTCGTGAACATATCCGCAAATCATACATACATATTTTTTCATAAAAGTTCCTCCAAAAATTAATTTTTATTTTTATTACAGTTTGTACATACACCGACAAAGGTATATGTAGCCGATTCGACCGAGAGACCTGTTTTTTCTTCGAGTTTTTTGCAGTCGTCGGTCGTGTCGAAGGGGATGTCGGTGATTTGTTTACAGCCCTTGCAGTAAAAATGACTGTGCATAGATGTGTCGCCGTCGAAGTGCTCCGACGAGTCGCCAACCGAAACTTTTCTTATAATGCCCTCGCTTTCTAGCAGAGCAAGATTTCGGTAAACCGTTCCGAGACTTATGTTAGGAATGGTTTCGCGAACCTTTTCGTAAATCCACGCGGCAGAGGGGTGAGTTTTGGTTGAGCAGAGAACATCAATTACTGCCTGACGCTGTCGTGAAAAGTTCTTCACAAGCGGCCTCCTTTGCAAAATAGTAATCTTTACTGATTTCATTATATCAAAAATTTTTCGTTTGTCAAGTTTTTATTTACATTTTTTTAAAAAAAGTATATAATATGAATGTTGTTAAAAATTTTATGAGGGGGAGACAAAAAATAATGAAAGAACAGCACATTTCTATTTCTGTTATAAAGCGGCTCCCTAGATATTACCGTTTTTTAGGCGAGCTTAAAAAGCAGGGCTTTACAAGAATTTCGTCGGGCGAGCTTGCAGGGCGTATGAACCTTACGGCGAGTCAGATAAGGCAGGACCTTAACTGCTTCCGCGGTTTTGGACAGCAGGGCTATGGCTATAATATTGAGATGCTTTATGACGGTATCGGCGAGATATTGGGTATTGACAAGCCGACAAGCGCGATTATGCTAGGCGTTGGAAAGCTTGGCGTTGTGGTTGCCGAGAATATGAATTTCCAAAAATATGGATTTAACCTTGTGGGCGCCTTTGATGTTGACGAAGAAGTGATTGGGAAAGAGGTCGCGGGTATTAAGGTATTATCACTTGATGAGCTTGAAGCTTTTTGCAGTGAGCACAAGCCAAAAGCCGCCTTTATGTGTGTGCCCTCGGCGGCGGCACCAGAGCTTTCAGAGAGGCTTATAGGTCTTGGCGTTACAGGATTTTGGAATTTCTCGCACTATGATATAGGCATTAAGCATCCAGAGGTGTCAGTTGAAAACGTTCATTTCGGCGACACGCTGATGCGTCTTTCTTACAAGGTAAAAAACTCATAAAACGAAAATCACCGTAAATAATAAATACGGTGATTTTTTTATGTTTATAACAGTTTACAGAACAATTATTTTATATATTATTGTAATAATCAGCGTAAGGCTTATGGGAAAAAGGCAGATTGGGGAAATGCAGCCCGGTGAGCTTGTTGTTACGCTGCTTATTTCGGACATTGCGGCAATGCCGCTTCAGGATACAAATCAGCCTGTGCTTTTCGGCGTCGCGGCAATTTTCACACTTGTTACTCTTGAAATTCTTATGTCGGTGATTGAGCTTAAAAGCTTTTTTATGAGAAAGCTTATTTCGGGCAAAAGCGTAATTCTTATAAAGGACGGCACCATCGACCAAAAGGAGCTTAAAAAGGTTAGAATGACCGTTTTGGACCTTGTTGAAATGCTTCGTAATCAACAGGTATTTGACCTTTCGACCGTCTCGTTTGCGGTGCTTGAAACGGGGGGTAATCTGAGTGTTTTGCTTAAATCGAAAAGTCAGCCTGTAACGGCGGGAGACCTTAACGTTAAAAAGGGTTCGGCAGAGCTTCCTCTTCCTGTTATAAGCGACGGAAAGCTGCTTTCGGAATCTCTGGCGGCGCTTGGAATTACGAGAAAAGAGGTTTTAAACAGGCTGTCGTCAGAAAAGCTTAAACCGTCGCAGGTGATGCTGATGACACTTGATTCTAACGGAAACACAAACATTGTAAAGAAGGCGGTGTGAGGATATGAAAAGACTTTTATTAGCTTCCGTATTTCTTGCGGTTGTGATTACGGTTAGCATTATCGGGCTTAATCTGCTTGAAAAAACCTATGATGAGGTGAGCGAGGCGTTAACGCAGGGAAAGGACTGCATTGCGATAGGAGATTACAGCACGGCAGAAAACTATTGCGATAAGGCAGAGAAGGCATACGTAAAGGCAGAGAAATATCTCTCTGCCTTTGTTAATCATTCGACTCTTGATGAAATTGGGGCCGAGCTGGCACAGGTTAAGCCCTTTACAGAGGAGGGGGAGGAGGCCGAATTTTACAGCCACTGCGAAGCGACGCTGGTTTCTCTGAAGCATCTTAAAAATGATATGGTTATATCGGTTAAAAATCTGTTTTAGCCTGGATTATAGGGCGCTCTGTCGGGCAAAGAGTTTTCGTTTTCAACTTTGTACCACCAATCCTCGCAGTCGCACTCCGACGGAAAGCTGTCGGTCCAGCCTATGAGGAAAGAGGTGAGCTGGCCGAACTCGAGACTGTCGGGGTTTATTGCCGAGAGCATCATAATATCTTTTGGGTAAAGTTTTTTTGCAAGTTTTTTACGCAACGGGTATTCGTCCGTTGGGTCGAAAAGGTCGCAAGCTCCGAATAGGTGAAGCATTTCGTGTACAACAGTAGAGCCGACATTTGTAATGCTTGAGGACGAGGATGAAAAGGCAACCACAAACTCCACAGAATCGGTGCTGTCGTCAAAGGAATCGGCAACGGCATATGCCTGACCGCGCTTGTTGACGGCAAGAATATAGGCGATTTGCTCGGATTTTGTGCTGTTTTTAAGAAAGGCGTGCATAATTTCGGGTGTCATAAATCCTAGGGATTTAGCCGTTTGATTCATTATATCAATGTTCAATGCGGCGTTGGAGGAATCTGTCTGTATTATTCCGTCATAGCGTATGCGGGTTTGTCCGTCGGCACAGATTGCGTATTGTCCGCAGTCGAGCTCGAGAGGCACCTTTCTGAGCTCGGCTTGTTCTTTAAGATAGTTAAAGGATGGGAAGAATTTATTGTTGAAAAATTGATTTATATCTTTTTCGTCCCAACGGCTTTCGTCGTCCTCCAAAAAAATTACGAGTGTGTAGACCTTGCCGACAAGCTTTTTACAGTTTCCTATATTATAATATCCGTAGTCAGACGGACCGTCGGAATAAATGAAAGTGTGAGGCTCTGCTTTATCGGTATAGAGGATTATAGAATTGTCTCCGAGGCAGGCAGTAAGGGTTAGCGACAGCAAAAGTGAAATGACAATTATGTGGAAATTTTTCATATGCAAAAAGCTCCCCAAAAGGCAAATTTTTGTTGTTATGTTAACTTGGCAAACCACGAGGGTGTGGATAACTTCGTGGATAAAGTGGATAACTTTTTTGAATGTGGATTATTATAGAGTAGAATTTTGTCGAAAACAAGGGGTTTTTTGAGGTTGACGGTCGACAGATAAAAAGTTGTCAAACTTTTTAAACAGGTTATCCACAAATAAATGAAGGGTGGGGTGGATATAATAAAAAAGATTATGGCACCCTATGTGTTATTATTTTAATATATAACGGGTCTGCTTGTCAACACAACTGAAGAAAAGAAAAAATTAAAATTTGGAAAAAAACAGTTGACAAAAGCTCTTTAAACCATTATAATATATCAGCGGCATACGGCTGTATAGCTCAGTTGGCTAGAGCACGCGGTTCATACCCGCGGTGTCATTGGTTCAAATCCAATTACAGCCACCAATAAGGCCCGGTGGTCAAGAGGCCTAAGACACCGCCCTTTCACGGCGGTAACACGGGTTCGAATCCCGTCCGGGTCACCACTAAAAACCACACTTT
Source organism: Clostridia bacterium (assembly GCA_017630985.1). Classification (GTDB taxonomy): domain Bacteria; phylum Bacillota; class Clostridia; order Oscillospirales; family Acutalibacteraceae; genus SFWF01. Next base: position 460 of record JAGBUC010000007.1, on the reverse strand, counting down.
TGTCTACCGCAAAAGTGTGGTTTTTAAATAGCATAAAATTAATGCCTCTTTTAGTTAAATGGATATGCGAACCGCACCCATTTGCAAAATCGAAGATTTTGAACGGGTCCCGCGAACCGCGATACTCGCTGTGCTCGTATGAACAGCCCTCTCTGTCTTCAATTTATAACTAATAAAAGCCCCTTTAGTTAAATGGATATAACAGCCCCCTCCTAAGGGGCAGTTGTGAGTTCGATTCTCGCAGGGGGTGCCAAAATCCCAAGTACCGCAAAAGCGGTGTTTGGGATTTTTTCATATAAAATAAGAGAATCGAACAGGGCAATTGCGCAGAAATAGAAACAGTCCGGTGGACTGTTTCGGTGCCCGTGTGCGTGTCGGCGAAAGGTTTATCTTTCGTCGAGCGATTCTCGCAGGGGGTGCCAAAATCTCAAGCACCGCAAAAGCGGTGTTTGGGATTTTT
>JAGBUC010000048.1 GCA_017630985.1 Clostridia bacterium | reverse complement strand
ATAATCACTGTTTATGTTCTCAACAATCTGGGCGTGCATTCGAGTAATAACCGAGAAATTGTCCTCGAAAACAATCCCGTCATAATCGTTAAGCTCAATTCTCGCTATATCCTCCTCTTTCGGAACAAAGTCTGCCGAGGTTTTTGCGCCGTGGCTTACAAGTATCGCCGCCACAAGCATAACCGCAATAGCAGCCGAGCCTCTTATAAAGGACGGCTTGACCGTCTTAAATCCCCTTGTTGCAATCGCGCCGAAGGCAACGCTGCAAACAAGCGCGCCAACGATAAAGAAAAGCCAGAAATCAAGGCTCTCGAAGGAGTTAAAGGTGGTCACAAGCCCAACTATATAACCGCCGACCGCCGAAATTATAAAGCCGATTATATGCGGCACAAACTTAAAGGAATATGCCTCGCCTGCCGTCTCGCTTTTTCTTATTTTGAAAAGCCTCGCCACGATGTAAATAAACAGCGCGGTAAACAAAAGGCATATAATAGCCGAAAAAATTGTAAATCTGTCAATATTAAGAACATTCGCCTCGCCGTATCGGTCGGCGTGAGCCGCTAACTTGTAGGTCGTGTAGGCAAACGGTGTGGTATAAATAAGCGAGTCATACGAGGGTGAAAGTCCCTCGGCGCAGTTCTCAAAAAGGTTTATAAAAATTGCCGTAATAGCGGGTGCGCCCCCGTTAACCGCAAAAAGCGCAATTATAAAATCGAAATATCCGCCGCTGCAAACCACGAAAATAAGGCTGAAAGCCCAAAGAAGTATAATAAACAGAAGCGACATAAAATATGTGCTCAATACAAGCGACAAAGAAACCGACTCCATTACGGGAAGAAAGTTCACAATACAAAGCGCCAAAAAGCCGACCGTCATATTAAATACCGCGCCGACAAGTGCGGCAATTCCCCTTGTGAAAACAAGCTTATTTCTGGTAAGAGGCAGAGCGTGATAAATATCCCCCGCCTTCTTTGAGAACAAAAAGCCGAAATTCACAAGCAAAAGCACAAGCAGAAGCAGAACAGAGACAAGAAAAATCCCCGTCGTATACCCCGCAAAATAACCCTCCATATCGTTTCTGTGAATATAACCGAGGCTCGAAAACCCGTTAAATATCTCACGGAGCAGCATCGCAGGGCAGATTAGAAGCGTAATAACCAGAAAGAGAAGAGCAAAAGGTGTCTGCTTTTTAAGAGAAAAGCGGAAAAAGCTTTGCGCCGCCGAACCTTTACGCGAGCATATTTTTAATGTCATAACCCTCTGCCTCCATTTCATAAATAAATATCTCCTCTAAGGTCGGCTCAACAAGCTCGGCAAAAAGAGGCTCTGTGGCGTTTATTTTTGCCATAATCTCCTCGCCGTCTCCAGAAACAACCATCTGCAGAAGCGAGCCGGTCCTCTCACATTTAAGAATTTTAAGTCCCGCAAGCTTAACCTGAGGCGGAACGGTTTTATACGCCGCCTGAACCTTGTGAATATTGCTTTTAACGCTGTAAATATTGTCACTGAAAATAAGCCGACCCGAGTGTATAAGGGCGATATGGTCGCAAAGGTCCTCAAGCTCGCGAAGATTGTGGGATGCAATAATAACCGTAAGCCCCGTCTTCTCAATCGAATCAATCAAAAGCTGCTTTAAAACTCCCCTCATAACAGGGTCAAGTCCGTCAAATGCCTCGTCTAAAAACAAATATTTAGGATTAACCGAAAGGGCAAGCAGAAGGGCCGCCTGACGCTGCATTCCCTTAGACATATTCTCAATTCTGTCGGTAAGGCTAATCGGGAAAATCTCCGAAAGACTTTTAAACCTGTCCATATCAAAGCTTTCATAAAGCCCCTCGTAAAAGGCTGCCATCTCCTTAAGAGATGCGTTCTTGAAAAAATACGGAGTGTCGGGAAGATAGAAAATCTGCTTTTTCATCTGCGGATTGTTCCACACGCTGTAGCCATCAATTGAAATGCTTCCGCCGTCCTCATAATAAACCCCCGAAAGCAGACGGAGAAAGGTCGATTTGCCCGACCCGTTCGAGCCGACAAGGCCGTATATACAGCCGTCCTTAATCTCGACATTAAGACCGTCAATAGCCGTCTTGTTACCGAATTTTTTTGTTAAATTTACGGCTTTAATCATTCTCTTCTCCTCCTTTGTAAACCTTATTTATTATTTCCTCAAGGTCTTCCCTTTTAAGTCCTACACTCTTTGCGTTAGAAACCGCGCCAAGAAAATCATGTTTAGCCGAAGCAAGTATCGCGTTGGCCGCCGCCATGTCCTCCGAAACAAAGGAGCCCTTGCCCGAAACCGAATATATAACCCCCTGTGCCTCAAGGGTCGAATATGCCTTTTGTACTGTGTTCGGGTTGATACCAAGCGACAAAGCCATACTTCTGACGCTCGGCAATTTGTCTCCCCCCGACAGCACCCCGACCGACCTAAGCCGTATAATTCCGGCAGATATCTGGTCATATATCGGCACTCGGCTTTTATAATCTATCGTAATCAAGCTGGCTCTCCTTTCTGTTCTAGGTGTACTGTTACGATTAATACAGTTATATAATACACTCATATACTACCCCTGTCAAGCAAAATTACATAAATTTAATAAATCTTAAGAATTTGTAATAAAATAATGTTATGAAAAAAATTATAAAACTGATAACAACAAAATTTCCAAAATCCGAAAAGTATCTTCTGAATGACACCGACCGAGCCGAGCTTATATTAAAACTGGGACTTGGAGTAAATGCCGTCTATGCCATATTCAAGCTCTCGTCGGGCATCTTTTACCGTTCCTTTTGGTTTGGCGCGGTGGGGGTATATTATATTCTGCTCTGCTCCCTGAAGTTCTATCTGCTTCATAAGGGTTTCCCCGCCGAGTGCATAAGCCGAAGAGGTCAGCTTGTCACCCTTAGAAACTGCTCGGTGCTGCTGCTTTTTTTAAACCTCACGATGAGCGTCATAATATTCTATCTTATAAAGCAAAACAAAGGCTTCAGCTATTCAGATTTTGTCCTGCTCGCCTCGGCGTTATACACAGTTTTCCGCCTTGTCGCCGCCTTTTCGGATATAGTAAGCTTCAAACGAATGCATATTCCTGTTTTAGCGGCGGCAAAATCGGTCAGTATGTCGGTTGCCCTGATGTCCCTCTTTTCCCTTCAGGTAACCCTGCTAGACCGTATAAAAGCCGAAGCTATCCTTAAAACTGCCCTTAATATTTTAAGCGGAACTTTAATAATACTTGCGGTAATCTCAATAGCCGTCACCTCTATTGTCAAAGCGGAAAGGGAAATCCGCAAAAAAGGGTCTTGATTTTTGCTTTAAGGTGTGATATAATTCGACTTGCTCAATATTTCGGACGTTTAGCTCAGCTGGTAGAGCACCCGCTTGACGTGCGGGCGGTCATGGGTTCGAGTCCCTTAGCGTCCACCAGAAAAAAGCATCGACTTTGTCGGTGCTTTTTTCAATGATGTTTGCCTACGGCAAATGATGCTGGCTACGCCAATGATGCTTCCTTCGGAAATGATGTCGCTTCGCTAATGTTTCGGGGCAAACATCGCATCATTGCGAATGAAATGAGCAACATCATTATGCGTAGCATAACATCATATCGCAGTCAGGCGATGCATCATTGAAATAGTCAGAATTTTGTGGTACAATTAATTAAAAGGAGGCAATTTTGTGAAAGAGAATAAACTCGCTGAACTTTCTATGGACTTCTCTGTGGATATCATAAACCTCGTAAAACATTTGAAATCCAACCACGAATCTATCATTTCCAATCAGATTGGCAGAAGCGGCACAAGTATAGGTGCCAACATCCGCGAAGCGCAGTATGCGCAAGGCAAGAAAGATTTTATTTCCAAGCTTGAAATTGCCCTTAAAGAAGCGAACGAAACAGGTTATTGGCTTGAATTATTACGCAAGACCAACTACATTGACGAGCAATCTTTTAAATCGCTTTCTGCAAAGTGTACATCACTGCGTGTAATGCTAATAGCTTCTTGCCGCACCGCAAAGGAAAATGTAAAATAAGAGTTTGTAGGACGGATACTATGCACATCAAATTATCAGACCATTTCACAGTTAAAAAACTGCTAATCTTTACCCTGTCCTCTATCGTTATGATGATTTTCACATCAATCTACGGAGTGGTGGACGGGTTTTTCATCTCTAACTATGTCGGCAAAACTCCCTTTGCCGCCGTCAATTTCATAATGCCCTTTCTTATGGTGCTTGGCACTTTGGGCTTTATGTTCGGAACGGGCGGCAGCGCACTCGTCGCAAAAACGATGGGCGAGGGAAAGGCAGAAAAGGCAAACAAAATCTTCTCAATGCTAATCCTCGTGTCAATAGTGGTCGGCGCGGCCCTCACCATAATAGGTCAGCTTACCTTAAAACCCGTTGCTGAGCTTCTCGGCGCAGAGGGCAAACTTCTTAATGACTGTGTCACATACGGCAGGGTCGTGCTCTTTGCCGTTCCCGTGTATATTCTGCAAATGGAATTCCAAAGCTTTTTTGTCACGGCAGAAAAGCCACAGCTTGGTCTTATGGTCACGGTATTATCCGGTGTAACCAATATGCTGCTCGACTTTCTTTTGGTTGCGGTTTTCCCACTTGGCCTTGTCGGCGCCGCGGCGGCAACCGCTTTAAGTCAGGCGGTCGGTGGCATCGCCCCCCTTATATATTTTGCCTCTAAAAATAACAGTCTGCTACATATTACCAAGCCCGATTTTGACGGCAAGGCTCTTCTTAAAACCTGCACAAACGGCTCGTCCGAGCTTATGAGCAACATCTCGATGTCGCTTGTCGGTATGCTTTATAATGTTCAGCTTTTAAGGCTTGCGGGGGAAAACGGTGTTGCGGCATACGGCGTTATAATGTATGTAAACCTCATTTTTCTCGCCGCCTTTATAGGATATTCTATAGGCACCGCCCCAATTATTTCGTACCATTTCGGCGCCGCAAACCACGCGGAGCTTAAAAGTCTGCTTAAAAAAAGTCTTGGAATAATTTCGACCTGCGCTGTCGCTATGTTGCTTTTGGCTCTCTTATTGGCGAGACCGCTTGCAAGCCTTTTTGTCGGCTATAATGCCGAGCTTTTAAGCCTTACGGTACACGGATTTAAAATCTTCGCCTTCTCCTTCCTCTTTGCCGGCTTTGCCATCTTTTTCTCAGGCTTTTTCACCGCCCTCAACGACGGGCTTACCTCTGCTCTTATTTCCTTTCTCCGAACCCTCGTTTTCCAGATTGCCGCCGTTATGCTACTGCCCCTCGTCTTCGATGTTGACGGAATTTGGATTTCGGTCGTCGTGGCGGAGTTTATGGCGGTTGCCGTCGGCACCCTCTTCTTACTTTTAAAGAAAAACAAATATAAATATATGTAATAAAGGGGCTGATATCAGCCCCTTTATTCTACGCCCCTGAAATAGAGTCCCCTTGTGTAATCACAGTCGGGGGCTTTTTTGTTTTTATAAGCCTCTATAACCTCTAAAACCCTATCAGCCGTCTCGTCGGTGAAATATAGAATTTGAAAATCAAGGCCCGAAAGCTCTTCCTGTCGGTCGCCAAGCCATATAACCCTCGAATTTAAAAGTTTGCTGTATCCGCCGCTGCACCGAATCGGAAACTCAACCATCTTTCTGTCAACAAGCCCCTTTTCCCTTTTACACTCGGCACAGGAAAGCCCGTTTCTTACGGGGCAGTTGCGTGTCAGCATAAGGGGCAGTCTGCCGTATGAGATAATTCCCTTTTCAATGTCAGAGGAAATGTCCTTAGCTTCATTAAGCTTCATTTCGGGTGACAGCACCACAGCCGCCGCGCCCTGACCGCTATGATAACCGCAAGAAAGCGAGTTATATGTGTTAAACCCGAAATCCGCCGCAACCCTAAAGCCCTCGCCCCTTGCAAGCTCTGCCGCCGCCAAGGTCGAGCAAAAGGCAAGCTCAATTCCCCTCTGCCTGAATGCCTTAAGTCTGGCTTTAACAAGCTCCTCGTTCGAAATTCCGCGCGGAAGCTCGACCGCTATCGGAACTTCAATGTCATTTGGTATTTTTTCGGGGTCAATGTCAAAGGACAAAATAAACATATCGACAGTCCCCGTCAGTTGAGAAAGGCTCTCAATTCTGCAATAGATTTTTAGTTTTGGCTCGACCTTCTCCGCCTTATCCGTTCTGTATTCAGTCTCTTTATTAACCGTAATTTCGCCTTTGGCGGCACGAAGTCTGCCAATTTCCTCTAAAGCCTCCCGCCTTAGAGAATTAAGCTCCGACATTCTGACCGACAAGCCGCCATCAACCTCGGATTCAAGCTCTTTTATAAAATAGGGTGTGCCCCCCGTTTTTGAAAGCTGTTCCCGAACGGTCTCGAAATCTATCGGGCGTTTTATTGCCTCCTCAGGTATTTCCCCCTCGGCAAAAGCGGTGTTGACCCCGTCCGAAACGGTAAAGCGCAAGGGCTCTCCCCTTTTAATTTTAGCCTCTGCCGCAAGTGCGACCGACTGCCTCTCGGTTCTGTAAAGCTGATGAATTCGGGCAAAAACGCTGTCCGACGAGGTAACGTCCTCCTTGGTTCTGATACCAAACATACCCTTGCCCAGCTCGTTTTTGTAATATCCGTCGGTAAAGCCCGAACGCGAAAATACCTTTTCGAGAGCATCGGCTATATCCTCGTCAACAAAACCCTTGTCAAGCATCTGCCTACAAGAGTAAACCGCCGCAGAGACATATTCAGGACGCTTCATTCTTCCCTCTATCTTAAAGGAACTAACCCCCATATCCTTAAGCTCAGAAATATATGGTATAAGGCTTAAATCCTTAAGACTCAGGTCATAGCCGTTTCCCCCTTCGGCTGCAAAGGGAAGTCTGCAGGGACCGGCGCAAAGTCCGCGGTTTCCGCTTCTGCCTCCAAGAATTGCCGACAGTAAGCACTGCCCCGACATACTCATACAAAGCGCGCCGTGCACAAAAACCTCAACCTCAATATTCTCTTTTTCCGCCTCTTTGCAAAATGCCTCAAGCTCGGTCTTACTCATCTCGCGCGAGACGACAACCCTCGAAAAGCCCATTTCACGAAGCGGCTTTAGTGCCGAGGGCGAATGAACGGTCATCTGGGTTGATGCGTGAATAGCAAGGTCCGGTAGTACCTTGTGAACTGCCGAGGCAAAGCCGATATCGGCGGTTATAATGCCGTCAATTCCTGCCTTTGCCGCCCTCACCGTCTGGCTTATAGCCGACTGCATCTCGTCATCTCGTATAATTATATTAAGGGTTAAATAAACCTTAACCCCCCTGATATGACAAAATTCTACCGCTTCTTCAAGCTGCTCGTAGGTAAAATTTTCGGCATTTCTTCTTGCGTTAAAGCTTTGCATTCCAAGATACACCGCGTCGGCGCCGCTTCTCACGGCTGCAACCAACATCTCGGTATTACCAACCGGAGCCAGAATTTCAACCTGTTTCATTTAATCACCGATTATATAATATAACATTTTCTCCGAATAATAAAGTCTTTTTTCTTTACATTAGAGAAATTTGCTATTATAATTAATACATATCTTTTAAAAGGTGGTTTTTTCTTTGAAATATCTCGTTCTTTTGTGCGACGGAATGGCAGACACCCCATCCCAGTATCTTGGCGGCTTGACCCCTATGGAAAAGGCATGCAAGCCAAATATGGATGCACTTGCTAAAGTGGCTGAGGTCGGTCTTTGCCGCACGGTAGCGTCTGGCTTAAAGCCGGGAAGCGACGTCGCAAATCTTTCGGTTATGGGCTACGACCCTGCCGTTTGCTATACAGGCCGTTCACCGCTTGAGGCGGCAAGTATCGGAATAAAGCTTAAGGATACCGACGTGACCCTCCGCTGCAATATCGTAACCCTCTCGGATGAGGAAAACTACGAAGATAAAACTATGGTCGACTATTGCGCGGGCGATATCTCTACGCCCGAAGCCGCCGAGATTATAAAAACGGTCGAACAGGAACTCGGAAACGAAATATATAAGTTCTATTCGGGAGTCAGCTACCGCCACTGCCTTGTGGTAGACGGCGGCACGACCGAGCTTGGCGATATGACCCCCCCGCACGATATCAGCGGTCAGGTTGTCGGCGGTTATTTAAGCCGTCACGAAAACGCAAAGCCTCTAATCGAGCTTATGAAAAAAAGCTATTTAATTCTTAAGGACCACCCCGTAAATAAAAAGCGTATTGCCGAGGGTAAAAACCCTGCCAACTCAATCTGGCTTTGGGGCGAGGGGGTTAAACCACGGCTTGAAAGCTTTAAAAGCAAGTTCGGGGTTTCGGGCGCGGTAATCTCTGCGGTCGACCTCCTTAAAGGCATTGGTATCTGCGCCGAAATGAAAATCCCCGAGGTCGAGGGTGCCACAGGCTATATCGACACAAACTTCTCTGGCAAGGCAGCCTCTGCCATAGACGAGTTTAAAAACGGAACCGACCTTGTCTATATCCACGTCGAAGCCCCCGACGAGTGTGGCCACCGTTTCGAGCCCGAAAACAAGGTTAAGGCTATTGAGCTAATCGACAGCCTCGTCCTCTCCCCCGTAGAAAGCTATCTTAAAGGCTGTGGCGACGACTACAGAATTCTCATCTGCCCCGACCATCCTACCCCACTCACCACTAAAACCCACTCGTCCGACCCTGTACCCTACCTGATTTTCGATAGCAGAAAGGCACAAGAAGGTGTCGACACCTTCACCGAAGCCACCGCCGCTAAAACCGAAAACTTTATCGAGCACGGCCCCTCAATTATGTACCGCCTGCTTGAAAAATAAAAAAACTGATGGGTTAATCCCATCAGTTTTTATTATTTCTAAAACTCAAGTCTCTTTGCAATATAATCCTTAAGCTCGTCGATTTTAATTCTTGTCTGTTCCATTGTGTCTCGGTCTCGAACGGTAACACAGCCGTCTTCAAGAGAGTCGAAGTCATAGGTAATGCAGAAAGGAGTACCGATTTCGTCTTCACGGCGGTAACGCTTTCCGATAGAACCGGCATCGTCATAATCGACCATAAAGTCTTTTGCGAGCATATCAAAGACCTCGCCTGCCGGCTCTGCAAGCTTCTTAGAAAGAGGAAGCACGGCGCACTTAAAGGGCGCAAGGGCGGGGTGCAGACGAAGAACCACTCGGGTCTCTCCCTTTTCGTCGGTTTCTTCATCGTATGCGTCGCAAAGGAAGGCAAGTGCTACACGGTCGGCGCCCAAAGACGGCTCGACAACATAGGGCACATAATGCTCGTTTGTCTCCTGGTCAAAATATTCAAGTGATTTTCCGCTTGCCTCTTGGTGACGGCCAAGGTCGTAATTGGTGCGGTCGGCAATACCCCAAAGCTCTCCCCAGCCAAACGGGAAAAGGAATTCAATATCGGTTGTTGCCTTAGAATAGAAAGAAAGCTCTTCTTTTTCGTGGTCGCGAAGACGAAGATTTTCCTCCTTAAGACCAAGGTTTAAAAGCCAGTTCTTGCAGAAATCCTTCCAGTAATAAAACCAGTCGAGGTCGGTGTCGGGTTTGCAGAAAAATTCGCACTCCATCTGCTCAAACTCGCGTGTGCGGAAAATAAAGTTACCGGGGGTAATCTCGTTACGGAAAGATTTACCAATCTGGCAAACGCCGAAAGGAAGCTTCTTTCTTGTAGAACGCTGAATATTAGCATAGTTTACGAAAATTCCCTGTGCGGTTTCGGGACGCAGATAAACCTCGTTCTTGGCATCCTCGGTAACACCGATAAAGGTCTTGAACATAAGGTTAAACTTTCTGATGTCGGTAAAATCCTGACTGTCACATTCGGGACATTTAATGCCGTTTTCCTTAATATATTCGCTCATCTGCTCGAAGGTCATACCCTCAGCGTGACCGCCCGCATCCTCAATAAGCTTGTCGGCGCGGTGTCTTGCGTGACAGGACTTACAGTCCATTAAGGGGTCGGAAAATCCGCCAACGTGACCCGAGGTAACCCAGGTTTCAGGGTTCATAATAATTGCCGAATCAAGTCCGACGTTATATTTATTTTCCTGAACGAACTTCTTCCACCAAGCCTTTTTAACGTTGTTCTTAAACTCTACGCCAAGCGGACCGTAATCCCAGCTGTTAGAAAGACCGCCGTAAATTTCGCTTCCCGCATACACGAAGCCTCTTGCTTTTGCAAGGGCAACTACGGTATCCATGCTTTTTTCGCTGTTTTTCATATTTAACCTCCAAAGGAAAAATCATCAAATCAAATAACTTAATTTATTTTACAGTAAACACCGCATATTGTCAAGTATTTAACAGAGTTTTAAGCACTTGACAGTATTGTTTTTTTAATATATAATTTATAATGTAATATAATGAAATTAAGGAGGATTTTTTATGGATAAAATTCAAATTCACGATATCGACTTTAATAAGTTTATCGAAGCGCTCGACTCCTGTAAGGGCGACGTTTTTCTTGAAACACCCGACGGTGACTGTTTAAATCTCCGTTCAAAACTCTGTCAGATAATGGGTATTGCCAATATCTTAAACGGAGCCAAGGTTTCCGAGGCAACCGTCCGTTGCGTAAACCCCGAAGACGAATCAAAGCTTTTCAGATTTAATCTATACGGCAAGCTAGACAAAGAATAAGGAAGTGTTATCTTGAGCGAATTTTTAACCTATAAAGACAAACCGCTTGTCAGAAGCGGAAACACAGTATACTACGGTGATATGAGCGAAAAATATATAATCAAGCTCACAATTCTTTCAAGCCATAAGGAAGGCGACCTCGATGTTGCCGACAAAATCAAGGTCGAACTCATAAAGAACGACTCTGATAAGCTCGACAACGTCGCAAAAACAACCGAAAAAAACGGCTTCTCCGAAGCTATGCAGTTTGCAAGCATCTGGCTCGAACGCGCCCTTTCGGAAAAATAAGAAAAACAGGGAGACTTTTCTTTACGAAATGTCTCCCGTTTTTTTATCTTAAAAATCCGTTTATAATCTCTTCCTCTGCCTGCTTTTCGTCAAGACCAAGCGTCATAAGCTTAATAAGCTGTTCACCCGCAATCTTTCCGATTGCCGCCTCGTGAATAAGCTGAGCATCGGTGTGGTTAGCCTTAATTTCGGGCACCGCGCTGACCGAGGCCGAATCCATAATAATTGCGTCACACTCGGTATGACCCGAGCAAACATTGTTGCCGTTAACCCGTGAGACAAAAATCTGTCGCGAACTGTCCTTCGCAACCGAACGTGAAACCACATGTGCGCCCGAATTTTCGCCATCGAGGTCGACGGTGAAACGGGTTTCGGCATACTGCTCGCCGTGGGTCATAAGCTTCTCACCAACAATCAGAGTTGCCCCGTCGGCAAGCTTTGCTCTGGTCTCTCTGAGGGTGTCGTCAACCCCCTTAATCTGCGCCGTTTCCATTTCCATATAGGCGTTTTCCTCAAGCTCTATAACGGTGGTGGGGTTCATAAGCCTCTTGCCCTTTCCCTCGCCCGAGCCGTAATGCTTCTCGACATACTTAAGCCTTGCGTTTTTGCCGACGAAAAAGCTGTGAACTCCGCTGTGTTCGCTCGCCTCGTCACCGCCGTTGTGTATGCCGCAGCCTGCAACAATGGTTATGTCACAGTCCTCACCGATGTGAAAATCGTTATAAACAAGTTCCTTAAGTCCGCTTTCGGATAAAAGCACAGGAATGTGAACGCTTTCCTTCTTGGTTCCCGCCTTAACATAAATATCAATGCCCGGCTTGTCCTCTTTTTTGACAATTTCAATATTTTCGGAAGAGTTTTTGCCGTAAAGCGACCCGTTTATACGAAGGGAATATGCTCCCTGAGGAACCTCGTGCAGACCCGAAATCTGCTCAAGCAGATTTTTTTGAATACTGTCCATCTATTCGTCCCCCTTCGTAAAGCGGCAGCCTGCCTCGGCGCAGAGCAGCGAGGGCAGAATTTCGTCCTTTGAGCCTATCTGTGCAATTTCGCCCGCCTTTAAAACGACAATTTTGTCGGCAATATCTAAAATTCTCTCCTGATGGGAAATTATGAGTATACTGCCCTTGTTTCTTTCATACATCTTCTCGAAAACCTTGATAAGATTTTGGAAGCTCCAAAGGTCAATTCCCGCCTCAGGCTCATCAAAAACCGAAAGCCTTGTACCCCTTGCGTTAATCATTGCGATTTCAATTCTCTTAAGCTCGCCGCCCGAAAGGGAGGCGTTTACCTCACGGTTTATATAATCGCGTGCGCAAAGACCAACCTCACTAAGATAGGCACAGGCGTCGGTAACCGAAAGCTTTTTGCCCGAAGCCAAGGAAATAAGGTCCTTAACCGTGATACCCTTAAAGCGCACAGGTTGCTGAAAGGCAAAGCTTATGCCCTTGTTTGCCCTCTCGGTAATCGATAAATCTGTGATGTCCTCGCCGTCGAAATAAATTTTACCCGAGGTGGCAGGAATAATACCCGCGATAATTTTCGCAAGGGTCGATTTTCCGCTTCCGTTAGGTCCCGTTATGGCAACAAAGCGCTCATCAATCTCGAGCGATATGTTTTTAAGAATTTCATTATCATCAATGCTATAGCAAATATTCTCAAGTTTTAGCATATATTCCTCCAAACAACCGAATAAATATAGTATATACAAAATTCGGTAGCCTAAGACATTTTACCATAAAACGACAACTATTGCAACAAAAAACAGAGCCCACGGATAACATTTAGGCTCTGCTTTTTTGTTTATTAATTAGTGAACGAGATGAATTCCGAATCCGCCGATTTCGTCCTTGAAATAGATAAAGTTCATATTGCCCTTATCGTCGGTGGTCACGGTGTCGTAATTAAACTCGAAGCCCTGCGACTCGAAGAAGCGAACAGCGCGCTTAACCGAGGTAACCTGAAGTCCGATATGTCCGCATTTGCCGACACCCATAAACTTCATAACCTCAAATTCGCTTCCCGCAAATATCGACTTGGTGCGAACATTCTGAGGCTTTCCGCAGATTGCCGAAAGCATAGAAGCGGTTTTTTCAGCCTCTGCCTCGTTTTCAGAGTTAATTCCGATGTGCTTAATTTTAATATCAAGCATGGTCATAACGGCCTCGCGTGCAAGCTCGGTAATTCCGTCCCAGTCGCACTCGTCAACCATCTTCTCAGGAACCATCCAGCTTCCGCCGCAGGCAATAATCTTGGGGAAAGCAAGATATTCACCCAGATTTGCGGGTGAAATTCCGCCGGTCGGAATAAAACGCATATTCGGGAAAGGACCTGCAAGTGCCTTAAGTACCTTAAGTCCGCCTGCCGACTCGGCCGGGAAGAACTTAACCACCTCAAGACCCATCTTCTGCGCAATGCTTACCTCTGACGGATTTGTACAACCCGGTGTCACAGGAATTCCCTGCTCTACGCAATAGCCCACAATCTCAGGGTCAAAGCCGGGAGAAATAATGTATTTTGCACCGGCAGCAATAGCCGCCTTGCACTGCTCGAGGGTTACAACCGTTCCCGCGCCCACAAGAATGTCGTTAGCTTCCTTTGCAATGTTTGCAATAGCCCTGTCGGCGCCGGCAGCGCGAAAGGTAACCTCAGCTACGGGAATACCGCCCTTTTTAAGAGCGTTAACAAGCGGAACGGCTTTATCAGGGTCGTTAAGCTTGATAACGGGCACAAGACCAACCTTGCTGATTTCTTCTAAAATAGCGTTCATATATATCACCTTTTAAGTAAATATTTTACACTATTATTCTATAGACTTTTGGCCCTGAAGTCAAGTATTATTGCGCCTCATTTAGAAGCCGTTTTATAGCGTCGGTTTTGTAAAGTATGGCGACAGCAATAACGGTGAAAATAAGCTCGGGAAGCATATATGCGCCGTTATAACAAACCGAATATATATAGGGGTTGTCCCAAGGACTCCATATCGCGAAGAAGATACAGCCCGAAACAAAATGGCTTATAAACCTAAGGCTCAGCGCAAGGCAAATTCCAAAGCAAATGCCGATAAATCCCTTCTTTCTGAAAAGTCCTGAAAAGCCGATTACGGTATATGCCACAAGATAGTCGAAAACTATCGCGCCTACCCACATTCTCGCGTCCATTCCCCAAGACATCATTCCGGCAACATCCAAACCGATTTGCACAAGGGAATAAACGAAGGCTGAAAAAAGTCCCCACCTTGTTCCGAACATAACTGCAATAAGAGTAATCGGAACCATGCTGAAAAGTGTCACGCTTCCGCCAAGAGGCATGGGCGGAAGAGGCTTTATAAGGCTTAAAACCGCGCCCAGCGCAATAAGTATCGCGCTAACGGCAATCTTTTTAACGCTCGTCTTTTTCATAAGATAATCTCCTTTCCTTGCCGCAAATACTATAGTATTATGGGCAAAAAACTACCGCACAGAAATAATCCGTGCGGTAAAATTATCCTAGAACTAATCTTCCTACGACGGCATTATCCGTATCAGGTTAAAGGGTTTAAGTTAAACTTATCTCAGCCTTTCGGCACCCCTGATTATAATAATATTAAATTTTCTGTTCGGCAAAGCAATTATATTACTTATTTTTTAAATTGTCAATAACTTTTTTAATATCGTACTCTTGCCACATAACGATAAGGGTTCCGTTTTTAGAAGAGACCGTCGCCCCTTGACCGATAAACGCGTTGCTGACACCAAGAGCCCTGTTGCTTCTTAAGGTGTAATTATGGAGGGTGTATTTAAGCCCCTCAATATTAACCCCCTCGCATTTATCGCTAAATGCAAAGACCGAAACGGTACCGTCCGCATTAACGGGAAGTTTAATTTCCCCGTTTGTAACCGCAGTTGTAACAAACCCCTCGCCTATTAGATATCCCCTGTATCCCCTTGCCGATAAATCGGCTATAAGCGAGATGTTTGCAAGGGTGTGGTCGGGTCTGCCACCCATACCGCCGTAAATAACAAAGGTCTTAAACCCCTTTTCTATTCCAAGCGATACGGCATAGGCTGTGTCGGTATCGTCCTTTTCCTCGGGCAAAACAACCGTCTCTTTTTGCTTTGGTATAAACCCAAGCGAATCGAAATCACCAACGACGATGTCGGCGGCAATATCACCAAGCCTCTCAAAACCCCCGTCAGCAGCAATAACAAATGAGTCCTCGCGATTTATATAAATACCCTCGGTATCACCCGCGCCAACGATATAACAAACCCCTTTATCACACATTTGCCGTATCAGTAACATCCTTAACGTTATTCATCTCGTCCGATTTCTCGGCGGTGCAGTTAATCTCCTCTGGCTCGCAATAGGTGGGAACAACCTGCTTCATTGCGTTTTTAACCTTTTTCGAGCAAAGCTCGGCCTGTGACTCGTCAAGAGCCTTTTTAAGCAGAGAAAGCTTGTCCTCAACCTCTTCTCTCGAATATGGGGTGTCCTTTTCAATGAAGATAAGGTTGTTGTCAGTTTTGTCAAGAGCCTCGGTCTTTATAAGAAGTTCCTCATAAAGTTTTTCACCGGGGCGCAGTCCAACCTCTACAATATCAATGTCGGTATAGGGCGTAAGACCCGAAAGCTTAATCATATTTTCAGCAAGGTCGATAATACGGATGGGTTTGCCCATATCAAGCACAAAAAGCTCTCCGCTTTTTGCCATAAAGCCTGCTTCCATAACAAGCTGAGCCGCTTCGGGAATGGTCATAAAATAGCGGATTATACGCTTGTCGGTAAGGGTTATAGGACCGCCCTTGCTAATCTGAGCCTTGAAAAGCGGAATAACCGAACCGTTAGAACCAAGCACATTTCCAAAACGAACACAGGAAAACGAAGTTTTGCTGTCGTTTCTGCACTGAACAAGCATTTCGCACATTCTCTTAGATGCGCCCATAATATTTGTCGGATTAACCGCCTTATCGGTCGAAATTAAAATAAACTTCTCGACAGAATATTTCTCTGCCATATTTGCAACATTATATGTGCCGAAAACATTGTTTTTGACAGCCTCGCCGTTGCTGTGTTCCATAAGGGGCACATGCTTATGAGCAGCCGCATGGAAAACGATTTCGGGACGATAGTGCCTGAAAATTGCATCAATTCGGGCAGCATCTCTGACCGATGCAATCTCAACCGCAATATCAAACTCTCCGCCGAAATTTCTATAAAGTTCCTGCTCAATTTCGTAGGCGTTATTTTCATATATATCAAGAATTATTATCTTCTTAGGACCGCGCTTTGCAACCTGACGGCAGATTTCGCTTCCGATAGAGCCGCCGCCCCCGGTGACAAGAACGGTTTTGCTTTTATAATATCCGTCCATTGAGTTGTCGGCAAGCTTTAATGCCTTTCTGAAAAGCAGGTCCTCAATCTGAAATTCACGAATAACTCGCTTGGTTGTGGAACTGTTTTCAGACTGATTTATCGGGAAATCGTATAATTTAACCTTACATCCTGTCCTCGAATAAAATTCGACAAGGTGCTTGGCGGTTTCTCCGTCAATATTAGGAAGAGCGATAAATATTTCCTGAACCGGCAGGTCCATAATTTTGCCTATAATATCCTCGTCCTCTTTATAAACCTTAAGGTCGAGAATTTTGTTTCCAACCTTTTCAGCGCTTTTGTCAATAAAGCAAATGGGTCTATAGTGCGACTTTGCATTATATTTAAGTTCTTCAGCCAAAAGGGTTCCAACCTGTCCTGCGCCGACAATCGCAACCCCGATTTTGTTAATATAATCGAGATTGATATTAAAATGACGGTAATACTGCTGATAAATAAAGCGGAGCGTAAGGGTTGCAACATTGAAAAATGCAACTATCGATGCGCTTTGCCATATTCCCATATAGAGCGAATAATCGTCAAGGATAAAGGAAACCGTAAGACCTGCAATTCCGCCTACGATATCGGCTATAACCATCTTTAAATATGCCTTGGAGTTTGCATAACGCCAAATGTTCGAATAAATCGAGAAAAGAGTTCGGCTGACAAAAAGCATACCGGCGAAAATTCCCGCCGTAATTAAATATTCGGTATAACCTGCAAGATTTACACTGGTCGAGGAGAAAAATTCCGTAATTACGAAGGAGGCGAAATAAACCGCCACAAAGCACATCATATCAATAAATATAAGTGCCGCCCTTCTTAAAAAAGATGATTTCATCTTACGACCTCCAAAAATTTTGTTTAAAACTGTGTGTCGGTAATGATTTTAACTGCATTAGAAACAAGCCTTCCGCTCTGCTTATTAAGCTTTTCCTCTGCCTCTTTAAGCCTTGGCGGACGACGGTTTAATCCGTGTGTGTCTGATGCGATTATATCAACAAAGCCTTGCTTTAAAAGCTTTTTGAAATTTCTCTTAAAGTGCCCGTCAAGAACGCTTGTCGCGTTACACTGAAAAAGCACTCCCGCATCCT
>JAGBUC010000047.1 GCA_017630985.1 Clostridia bacterium | reverse complement strand
TATATCCGTTGTAGGTTGGGTCGTTATATGGGATGGCGATTATTTTTTCGTCGTTTCGTCCGTTATCCATCATTGAAATGACCCCTATAGGATAGCACCTTACCGAAGTCATAGGACCAAGAGGCTCACTACAAAGGACCAAGACATCGAGCGGGTCGAGGTCGTCGGCGTAGGTTCTTGGAATGAAGCCATAGTTGGCGGGATAGTGGGTAGAGGTGTATAGAATTCGGTCGAGAATGAGTATACCCGTTTCCTTGTCAAGCTCGTACTTGCATTTGCTACCTTTTTCTATTTCAATTACGGCAATAAAATCTTTTGGATTTATACGCTTGGGATTAATGTTGTGCCAAATATTCATAAAGTTGTTCCTTATTTTGTTCCGAAAATGCGGTCGCCTGCATCACCGAGACCCGGGAGGATATATGCGTGGTCGTTAAGCTGACGGTCGAGTGCGGCGCAGAACACTTCAACATCAGGGTGGGCTGCTGTGAATGCATCTACCCCCTCTGGTGCTGCGATAATACACATAAACTTAATGCTTCTAGGAGAAAACTCCTTAATTCGTGCGACGGCGTCTATAGCCGAGCCGCCTGTTGCGAGCATAGGGTCTAGTACGATAACATCGCGCTCGGGAATATCAGCGGGCAGCTTACAATAATAATCGACAGGTTGGTGGGTTTCGGGGTCGCGGTACATTCCGATGTGTCCGACCTTGGCGGTGGGAACGAGGTTTAGCATACCGTCAACCATTCCGAGACCTGCACGAAGAATTGGAACAAAGGCAAGGGTGCGTCCTGAAATTTTCTTTGCGGTCATCTTCTCCATAGGAGTTTCAACCTTGACATCCTCAAGGGGAAGGTCGCGTGTTGCTTCATAGCACATAAGCATTGCGATTTCGTTTATAAGCTCGCGGAATTGCTTTGTGCCCGTTCGTTTGTCGCGGAGAATTGAAAGCTTGTGCTGTATTAGGGGGTGGTCGAAAATCATTACCTTGCTCATTTAAGTCACCTTACTTTTCAATATTCATTATTTTATTTACACGGTTTTCGTGTCTGCCGCCCTCAAACTCTGTATCCACGAAGAGGTCGACAAGCTCGAGCGCCGTTCCGACACCGATTACTCTTCCGCCTAAGCACAAAACATTTGAGTTGTTATGAAGGCGGGTGTATTTAGCAGAAAAATGCTCACTGCAGGCGGCGGCGCGGATGCCCTTAACCTTGTTTGCGGCAATTGACATTCCTATACCTGTTCCACAGATGAGAATTCCAAGCTGAGCCTCGCCATTTGTGATTTTATTGCAAACCTTAACGGCAATATCGGGATAGTCTACCGAAACCTGCTCGTATATTCCAAGGTCTGTGACTTCAAAGCCTCTGGCTTTAAGATGCTCGGCAATAGCGTTTTTGTGTTCGAGACCGCCGTGGTCGCAACCGATTGCAATTTTCATATTTTTGTCTCCTTTTTAGCTCTAAGTTCTCGTTCTGCCTGCGGAAGCCTTAAATAAAAGGGTGAAAGCTCTTTTGCGCAAAGCGGCGCTTCGGTTAGCATAAGCTGTTCTGCCGCCAAACCTACGCTGCAGGCATTTTGAAACCTTAAAGGTTCTTTTGCTATTATAATATTCTTTTCTAGATTTGTAAACCGCGAGAAAAGATTTGCTCCGTCACCCGCAATTATGACAGTTTGACCGTCAAAGCCGTTAAGTTCGGAGAGCACATCATCAATTAGTGCTGCGCGGTCGTCACAAAGTCGTGTGACTTTACCGCTTTCGACCTTAAACAGAGCGTTATATACCTGATTGCACCTTGCATCCATAACAGCGCACACGATACAGTTTTGGTTTACAAAAGAGTATGCTATGGAGAAGAGTGTAGAGACGGGGATACAGGGCTTGTTGTCGGGTGCAGCAAGTCCTTTAACGGCACTTATGCCGATACGGATTCCTGTAAAAGAGCCAGGTCCGTTATTTATGGCAAAGGCATTAATATCTTCTATGCTGAGCATTGCGGAAGAAAGCGTGTTTTGCACCATAGGAAGAAGGGTTTGCGAGTGGGTCAGTTTTGCATTTACAAAGGCAGAAGCCTTAATTTCACCGTTTTCTATAACGGCGCAGGAGGCGGGACCTGCAGAGCAGTCGAGAGCGAGAATTTTCATTAAAATTTTCCTCCTTCAACCGTGATTTTTCTGGAGCCTTCGTCAAGCTTTTCGATTTTGACCGTGATGACTTTACCCTCAAGGGCAGCCTCGATATTTTCACTCCATTCGGCAGCAATTACGCCGCCCATATCGATATAGTCGAAATATCCGCTTGAGTATAAATCTTCCCAAGAGGAAATTCTGTACATATCGAAGTGATAAAGCGGGAGGCGGCCGCCGACATATTCGTTAACCAGAGCAAAGGTCGGCGAGGTTACGGCGCCTTTAAAGCCAAGTCCCGAAGCCAAGCCTCTTGTGAAACAGGTTTTTCCCATACCCATACCGCCCTTGAAGGCGATGATTTCGCCGCCCTCAAGTGTCTTGGCAAACTCTGCCGCAAACTGTTCGGTGCTTGATGGAGAAGAGGATATAAATTCTGTCATTAGAAGAGACCGTTTATCTTTCCGTTTTCATCGACATCAATGTTATTTGCTGCGGGTACCTTGGGAAGACCCGGCATGGTCATAATAGAGCCGGTGAGCGCGACGATAAAGCCCGCGCCCGCCGAGATTTTAACCTCACGGACGGTTATGGTAAAGCCTGTAGGTCTGCCAAGCGCCTTTTCATCATCCGAAAGAGAATACTGAGTTTTGGCGATGCAGACCGGCATATCTTTTCCAAGCTCTTCGATTTCGGCAATATTTTTTTCTGCGGCGGCAGTGAAGTTTACACCTTCTGCGCCGTAGATGGTTTTTGCAATAGCCGTTATTTTTTCTTTTATAGAAAGAGAAGTGTCATAGATGGGGGCAAAGGATGCGGACTTTTCGCAAGCCTCAACAACCTTTTGTGCGAGTTCTTTTCCGCCCTCGCCACCCTTGGCGAAAACTTCCGAGAGAGCAAAGTCGGCGCCGAGGTTTTTACAATAGTCGGCAATCAGATTAAGCTCTTTCTCGCTGTCGGTTAAGAAACGATTGATTGCAACGACGACGGGAACACCGTATTTTTTCATATTTTCGATATGTGCGCCGAGGTTTACGATGCCCTTTTTAAGTGCATCGGTGTTTTCTTTAGAAAGCTCGGCCTTGGGAATTCCGCCGTTATATTTAAGGGCGCGTACGGTTGCCACGATGACGATTGCTGACGGGGCAAGGCCAGCCAGACGGCATTTGATATCGAGGAATTTTTCAGCACCGAGGTCTGAACCGAAGCCGGCCTCTGTAATGCAGTAGTCGGCAAGTTTTAAAGCAAGCTTGGTTGCTCTTACAGAGTTACAACCGTGTGCAATGTTTGCGAAAGGACCACCGTGCATAATAGCAGGGGTATTTTCAAGGGTTTGTACGAGGTTTGGTTTTATAGCGTCTTTTAGAAGTGCAGTCATAGCACCCTCTGCGTTAAGGTCGCGCGCAAAGATGGGCTTGCCGTCATATGAATAGGCGACAAGGATATTTCCTAGGCGTTTTTTAAGGTCTTCAACATCACTGCAGAGGCAAAGGATAGCCATTACCTCACTTGCAACGGTTATCTGGAAGCCGTCTTCACGGGGAACACCGTTGATTTTACCGCCGAGACCCACGACTATGTTGCGAAGCGCACGGTCGTTCATATCAAGACAGCGTTTGATGAGAATTCGTCTTTGGTCAATTCCGAGGAGATTTCCCTGTTGCAGATGGTTATCGAGGAGGGCGCAAAGGAGGTTATTTGCAGAGGTTATTGCATGCATATCTCCCGTGAAATGCAGATTTATATCCTCCATAGGAACAACCTGAGCATATCCGCCGCCGGCGGCACCGCCCTTAACACCGAATACGGGACCGAGGGAAGGCTCGCGCAAGGCGATAATTGCGTTTTTGCCTATTAAGGGCATCGCTTGACCAAGTCCTACAGTTGTGGTGGTTTTACCTTCACCTGCAGGAGTCGGGTTTATTGCAGTTACGAGAATGAGCTTACCGTCGGGCTTGGTTTCAAGACGGGAGACAAGCTCTTCGCTGAGCTTTGCCTTATATTTTCCGTAAAACTCGAGCTCGTCCGCGCTTATTTCAAGCTTTTTTGCAATTTCTTTTATGGGGAGCATTTTCGCACCCTGTGCAATTTCAATATCTGTAAGCATAGTATACCTCCAAATAAATACTTAAATTGTTTATATTATATCATACTGATTTTGATTTTTAAAGAAGAAAAAGAAAGAAAATTTGAACTTTTTTCATTTTCTTAAAAAATCTTAAGAAAAAGGCAGATTTAACTACTTGAAATTAGCGGTGATATAAAATATAATAGTCTATATGACGGAGGTGACAGGGTGAAAAATATTATTGCAATTATTGCCGATTATATCAGAGAAACCGACAAAATACTGCTTTTGCTTGCATTTGCAGCGTCTTCATACGGTTGCTTGGCAGTTCTTTCTGCAACGGCGTATACCGAAAGTTTTAGGCAGTTTATTATGCAGTTTATAGCAATGACGGTAGGTATTGTTGTTGCTGTAGTTATTTCTAATTTTGATTATAAAACCTTTCAAAAATTTTGGCCTTTGGCTGCAGTGGTTGGATTGGTTCCGGTTTTACTTACCTTTTTTATCGGCTTTGCGCCGGAGGGCACAGATGATAAGGCGTGGCTTTTGCTTCCAGGCGGAATATCTTTTCAGCCTGCCGAGCTTCTTAAAATATGCTTTATTATTACCTTTTCGACCCATTTAAGCAGGGTTAAGAAAACCATTAACAAGCTTAAAACCCTTATCCCAATTCTTCTCCACGGCGCTTTTCCTGTAGTTT
>JAGBUC010000046.1 GCA_017630985.1 Clostridia bacterium | reverse complement strand
TGTCCCTTTCCGACCTTCTGGCCTGTTCTGACAGTTATGCTGTTAGGATAAAGATGGGCATAAACGGTTCTGTAGTATTCACCCTTATAAATTCCATGGTCGATATACAGGTTATTTCCGTATCCGCCGCCGCATCTTCTTGTGTTTCCGTTCGCATCTCTATAGGTACAGCTTACAGCGCCCTTCTTTCCATAGTTGTGTGAGCAGGAGTTAAACATAACCGTAACCGTTCCGCTAGCCGCCGCCACAACATTAGCCCCTGCAATTCCGCTCTGAGCAATATCAATACCCGCGTGCTGACGGTTCCAGCGAGGTCCATATTCAGAGGTGCGGTTTGTAAAGCCCGGAACAGGCCAGGTAAATACGCCCGCAAACGCAGAATGGTCAATAGAGCCGGCATTTGTTAGTGCATTAAGCTGTTCTTGCCAATCTTCTGCCTGGCTTTTAACATGCTTAAGGTCAGAATTGGCTTCATTAACATCAGCCTGAATGCTTGAAAGCACCTTATTAACCTCTGCAACCTCTTTATCAAGCTCATCTTGTTTCACTACAAGAGATGCCTTTATGCTTTTCTGTTCTTCAATAAGCTTTTTATTTTCTGCCGATTTCTCGTCAATTATCTTAATTTCCTTAACAATATCGTCAATCATTCTCTGGTCTCGCTTTGACACGTTCTGTGTAAGCTGAGAAAGGGCGATAAAATCCGAAAAAGATTCTGCGCCAAGAAGAATTTCAAGACCACCCGCAGTCGAGCTGCTCATATAAAGGGTGCGAATTCTCTTCTTAAATTCGTAAATGGTATCTTCCATTTCCTCATTCTTCTGGGCAATTTCCTTTTCATTTTGGGCAATAGCTGCATTATTAGCGGCAATCTTGCTGTTACAAGCGTCAATTTGCGCCTGTAAATTAGAGATTTTTGCCTCTATCGCATTTTTGATTTTCTGCTTGTCTGCCTTGTCCGCCTTAAGGTCGTTAAGGTTTGCCTGAATCTTCTTTTCCTCTTGCTCAAGCTGATTTATCTTGTCGCGCAGCTCGTCGGCAGTGTATGCGTATGCAGACAGCGACATACAACCGACGAACATCACAACAGATAAAACAAGCGAGAGTATTTTATGAAATTTCAAAATTAAATTTCCTCCATATTTTATTAGCCGCAAAACTAATATTCACTATATAGCGGTGAATTCGCTTCCCTCTTTTTTGAGATACTTACTAATCATAATTGCGCTTCCGACAATACCCGAAAGTGCGCCGATAGCCGCAAAAATTCCAAAAATGTAAAGTGCTACAGAACCAAAGCCGATAACCGACATCATTCCAAGCGCCTCTTTAATAGCCTCAATGGCAACGCGGTAACAGAAATATAAAATTCCCATAGAAAGCACCGCCGAAATAAGACCGATTACAATACCCTCTATTATAAAAGGCAGACGGATAAAGGAATTTGTTGCTCCAACCGCCTTCATAATACTAATTTCAAGCTTTCTGCTATACATTGTAACACGAATAGTATTAGAAACGATAACAAGCGAAATAATAAGCAAAATTGCAATAATCCACACGCCTGCTATGCCCATTCCGCTTTTAATCGCATTTATCTTGTCTGCAAGGTCAGACTGCGACTGTACCGAATCGACACCCTTTGTGTTTTCTATCGCATTCAGGGTTTCTCTGAATTTCGACATATCCTTAAGTGTGATTTTTGCAGCGGCAGAAAGCGGATTGCCATACTCGTCGTCAAGGAATGTAAAATAATCCTCCTTGCCCTCAAGAAGACCCTCTTTTATGCTTTCAAGACCCTCTTCGCTCGAAATATATTCAACCGAAAGCACATTATCAAGCTTTTCAAGCTTTTCACAAAGTGCCAACGCCTCTTGCTCGTCATGAATAAGATAAGCGTCGTCAGGAATTTTGTCGGCAGACAAATCCTCACTGCTTGAGGCATTACTGCCTGACGAATTGCTAGACGACTGACTTGAAGAGTCATTGGAAGAGGTGTTATACGAAGCAGAATCTCCATAAAGAACAGAGTTTAAATCGTTGAAATATGCCATAATGACATTTTGCTGCTCAATAGCGCCGACAGCCTTGTTAACATTTAAAGAAATTAAAATTGCAAGACCGATAAGCACCATACAGGCAACAAGCACGCCGACCGATGCGATTGACATAAGGCGGTTTGCCCACATACTTTTAACGCCCTCGCCAGACAAATACTTAACACTGCGAAGCTTCATATGTTTCCACCCCCTGCAGCATTATCGGCAACAATTCTGCCCTCTTCAAGCATAATAACTCTGTGCTGAAAATCGCGCACGAGGTTATGGTCATGTGTTACCATAAGAACGGTTGTGCCCTGTTTGTTAATTTCGGTAAGCTTTGAAACAATTTCGTATGACATGTTCGGGTCAACATTTCCCGTAGGCTCGTCCGCAATAATAAGTGACGGACGGTTTACGAGAGCTCTCGCTAAGCCAACACGCTGCTGCTCTCCGCCCGAAAGCTGATTGGGCATAGAGCGAGCCTTGTTTCCTAGTCCTACCATGCTGAGCACCGTCGAAACATCCTTACGGATTTTTCTGTTTTCTGCGCCCACAACATGCATTGCAAAAGCAACATTGTCAAAAACCGACATCGTAGGAATAAGGCGGAAATCCTGAAAAACAATTCCCATCTTTCTTCTAAGGTGAGGAATTTGCTTGTTTTTAAGTTACATCAAATCATATCCGCAAACCGTAAGGCTTCCGGTGTTGGCCTTTTCTTCACGGACAATAAGCTTCATAAATGTACTTTTTCCCGCGCCCGATGCGCCGACAACAAACACAAATTCGCCTGGGTTTATACGTATATTAACATCGTTTAAGGCGTGCGTTCCGGTATTATAGGTTTTGGAAACGCCCTTAAACTCAATAATGGGCTGCTTAGATGGGATATCCATACCGTTAATTTTAAGTCAGTCCTTTCGTTTAATTAATACTTAATCGGGTTAACCTGAAGATACTTGCTTACCATAAGCGCAATTTTAAAGACAATCGCGTGGTCGAATTCGCGTAGGTCAAGACCTGTTATGCGCTTAATTTTTTCAAGACGGTACACAAGGGTGTTTCTGTGAACAAAAAGTTTTCTCGAGGTTTCAGAAACGTTCAGGTTGTTTTCAAAGAATTTTTGAATTGTGAAAAGTGTCTCCTGGTCAAGACTTTGGATAGAGCCACGCTTAAATATCTCGCGAAGGAAGGTTTCGCAAAGGGTTGTCGGAAGCTGATATATAAGACGTGCAATTCCAAGATTGCTGTAACTTACGATTGTTTTGTCGGTATCGAACACCTTGCCGACCTCAAGAGAAGCCTGAGCCTCTTTAAACGACTTTGCAAGGTCTTTAATATTATCAACGGGAGAACCTATACCGATTACAACGCGAGTGTAAAACTCGCCCGAAAGGGTGTCGGCAATAGAAAGGGCAAGATTTTCAACATCCTTTGCATCGATATCCTTGGCGGTTTCCTTAACAAGCGCAATATCCGTCTCGTTTATGCTTATAACAAAATCCTTCGCTTTGTCTGGGAAAAGGTTCTGGACAATGTCATAAACAACAATATCAGACGCCTCTGTGGTGCGGATTAAAAGCACCACGCGAGATACATCAGTATTGAAATGAAGCTCACGGGATTTAAGATAAATATCACCCGGTAAAATATTGTCAAGAATAACATTTTTAACGAAATTTCCGCGGTCATACTTCTCATCATAATAATATTTAATATTAGAGAAAGAAATTGAAAGCACATTAGCATATCTCTCAGCCATAGGGTCAATACCGCTGACAAAGGTGTAATACTCGCCAAGCTGAGACGATTCGATAGCCTTATGGGTGTTGCCCCCAAAAACAAAGGCTTCAGAGGTAGAGACATTAATAAGGTCTAGAGAAAGATTTTCACCGATTTTGCCAAGTTCACTACAGGCAATCACAACCCCCTTGTCGTCTATAACGCCGATAGTGCGGTCGATAGCGTCCTTCATCTGATGAATTATGCTTTGAAACAAACGGTTTGCCATATGTTTTTCGCCCTTTCTTTTAAACGGAAATTTTAGCCGCTATATATGTTTAATATGCAAACAAATTTATACAGATATATTGTACTACAAAATACTTCTTTTTTCAAGGCAAAAGTTATAAAATATAACAAAACATTTACAATTCTCACAGTTCCCTTACATAAATTGGTAAAAACACCTTATCAACAGTAAAAAGCGCCGACCATTTAAGGTCAGCGCTTTTAATAATTTTATTAGTTGCAGATGGTCTTCTCGGTATCTTTGTCGAAAAGATGAATTTTTTCGGGTTCGAGCGTAATCTTGATTCTGTCACCGGGACGCGCAGTATTGGTGGGGCTTACGCGAGCATTGATGGTCTGCTCTTCGCAGTTCATGTAAAGGTAGGTCTCAGCACCCATAAGCTCGGTAACTTCAACGTTTGCCTCAACAATACCGTCGGGGAACTGAGCAATGAGGTCGTCCTCGTTATGAACGTCTTCAGGACGAATACCCATGATAACTTCCTTGCCAACATACTCGTCAAGAACGCCATCCTTGTTCTTTGAAGCGGGGAGCTTAATCTTATATTTAACTCCGGCGCGGGTTTTGGTGTCCTCTGTGCCGAACTCTACTAAGAAATCGTCGCCCTCTTTAAGAAGCTTAGCCTCGATAAAGTTCATCTGAGGTGAACCGATGAAGCCTGCAACGAAGAGGTTGCCAGGATAGAGGTAAAGGTTCTGAGGAGTATCAACCTGCTGAATAAGACCGTCCTTCATAACAACGATTCTTGTACCCATTGTCATAGCTTCGGTCTGGTCGTGGGTAACGTAAATGAAGGTTGTGCCAAGCTTTAAGTGAAGCTTAGAAATCTCGGTACGCATCTGTGCACGAAGCTTAGCATCGAGGTTGGAAAGAGGTTCGTCAAGAAGGAATACCTTAGGCTCACGAACGATTGCACGACCGAGAGCAACACGCTGACGCTGACCACC
>JAGBUC010000045.1 GCA_017630985.1 Clostridia bacterium | reverse complement strand
CGAATTTAATTTCGGCCTTTTATCTATTACAGTAAAACAAAAACTGTTGCATAAATCGACTGTAAATAGTATAATAATTATGTATTTTATTAAAACATCTTCCAATAATAAAGCTATGGAGGTTGTTTTATGAATTCTAAAAACGGATATCAGCTTAATACGGCGGAAAATGACTCGAACGATGAGACTCTTTTTGAACAAATTAAGGAGTGCGCATCAATTACCGCAACTGATGGAAAGCACGTTATACAGTGTCTTACGATAATAGGCGAGGTTGAGGGGCATATTATTTCGTCCTCACAAAACAAGACTACCAAGTATGAGCATATTATTCCTCAGCTTGTGGCTATTGAAGAGAGCGAAAATATTCAGGGCTTGCTTATTATTCTTAACACTGTCGGCGGTGATGTTGAGGCAGGACTTGCAATAGCAGAGCTTATTTCGGGCATGAAAAAGCCTACGGTTTCGCTAGTTCTCGGCGGCGCACATTCTATTGGAATCCCGTTAAGCGTAGCGGCAAAAAAATCCTTTATTGTGCCGTCGGCTACCATGACGGTGCATCCCGTAAGAATGACAGGCTTGGTGCTAGGCGTTCCACAGATGCTTCGCCATTTCGAGCGTATTCAGGACAGGATTATAGCCTTTGTTACCAAAAACTCTAAAATCACGAACGAGTGCTTTACAAATCTTATGATGAATGTGGGCGAGATGGTTAACGATGTTGGCTCGATAGTAGACGGGGAAAAGGCGGTTGAGGTCGGTCTTATTGATAACATCGGCGGACTGTCGGATGCGATTAAGACCCTTTATGAGATGATTGATGAAAATAATTAAGGTGCCATGCGGCACCTAGTTAACAAGGAGAGTACATATGGCGGCTAAAAAAGGCGGCAGAGGAAGAGCAGCTTCCTCGAAAAAGGGCAGCTCATCGGCAAAGCCGATGACGGCGGCAAAGAAACAGGCAATTTCGGTAATCCTTTTTGGGATTTCCTTGTTTTTGCTTGCGGTAATTATTATTAAGGGCGAGAATATATGGCATAGTATGCACAGCTTTTTCTTCGGACTTTTCGGCGTTCTGGCATATATATTCCCCGTATTTTTGCTTATAATTTCGGTGCTTTTTGCGGTTGATAAACTAAACGGAAAATATGCAGTACGGGTTGCCGAGGGCGGAATTTTAAGCCTTTTGGTGCTTGCGACGATAGATATATTTGGCGCTCATCCCGAGGGTCAGAGCTTTACCGAGCATCTGACTGTTGCATACAAAAACGGAATAGAGCTTAAAAGCGGCGGATTTTTCGGCGCACTTATCGGAGAGCCGATACATATGGCATTCGGTCACACGGGCGCAATTGTTACGGTATTTCTTCTTATATTCATTTTCCTTATGCTTTCGACCGGAACCACACTTATTGCGCTCTATCGCAATATATCAAAGCCTGTTAAGAAGATTGAACAGACTGTGCAAGAGACATATAAGGAGCGTTTTCGCAGAAGTGATATAGATATTCCGCTTGACGAGACTCCGCCTACCGTAGAGGAGACGGCAAACATGTCGGATAAGCAGAGAAAGGTTATAAGCGCCTACAGGGGAGAGGATATCGGAGAGATTGTTGACGATATCCCTGACGAGAGCGAAAGCATTACGGTTGAGGACGCCTTAAAGGCGGCAAAAACCGAGGCTAAGTCAAAGAACGACCCCGCAAGCAAACAGAAAAGAGACGAGGCTTTCATAGAGACGGCAGAGGCGGCTGAGAACATTCCTATGGAGCACGAGGATTATAAATATCCGCCGATAGATTTGCTTAAGGGTCTTCCTGCAAAAAGTCCCGCCGCCGAACAAGCCGAGCTTGAAAGCACTGCTCAGCGGCTTGTTAATGCGCTCAAAAGCTTTGGGGTTGAGACCAGAATTGTTGATATTTCGCGCGGACCTACGGTTACCAGATATGAACTGCAACCAAGCGCGGGAGTTAAAATCAGCAAAATTACAAACCTTGCTGACGATATTGCGCTTAATCTTGCGACGGCAGGCGTGCGTATTGAAGCGCCCATTCCTAACAAGGCTGCGGTTGGAATAGAAGTTCCTAATAAGGCAAGTAATGTTGTGCATATACGCGAAATTCTTGAATCGTCCTCCTTTACGGGTTCTAAGAGCAAGCTGACGATGGCACTTGGAAAGGATATAGGAGGTAATGCTATTGTCGGAGATATTGCAAAGTGGCCTCACGGACTTATTGCGGGTGCAACAGGCTCGGGTAAATCGGTTTGTATTAACTCGATAATTATGAGTATTCTTTACAAGGCAAAGCCCGATGAGGTTAAGCTTATTATGATTGATCCGAAGGTTGTTGAACTTGGAATTTATAACGGAATTCCGCATTTGCTTGTACCCGTTGTTACCGACCCGAGAAAAGCGGCAGGAACACTTGGTTGGGCGGTTTCTGAGATGGAAAAGCGTTATAAGATGTTTGCGGCAAGTAACGTGCGAGACCTCGACGGCTTTAACCGTCTTGCAGAAAATGACGAGGATTTGCAGAAACTACCGAGAATCGTTATTATTATTGACGAGCTTGCCGACCTTATGATGACAGCTCCGAAAGAGGTTGAAGATTCGATTAACCGAATTGCCGCAAAGGCGAGAGCCGCCGGTATGCATCTTATTATTGCAACCCAGCGTCCGTCGGTTGATGTTGTAACGGGTGTTATCAAAGCCAACATACCGACCCGTGTTGCTTTTGCGGTTTCGTCACAGATTGATAGCCGAACTATATTAGACCATGCGGGAGCAGAAAAGCTACTTGGCAGAGGAGATATGCTTTACAGTCCGATAGGCGCAACCAAGCCGTCGAGAATTCAGGGCTGTTTTGTAAGCGATGAAGAGGTTGAAGCGGTTACCGATTTTGTGAAACAAGACCACACCACCGAATATGACCAAGAGGTTATGGACGAAATTGAGCGTCAGGCTGCCTTTGATAAAAAGGATAAGGGCGCGGTTTCGTCAGACGGTGATGATGCGGGGGATAGTGACCCGATGCTTAATGCCGCAATAGAGGTTGTTGTTGAAAACGGACAGGCTTCGACATCGATGCTTCAGAGAAGACTTAAGCTAGGTTATGCCCGTGCGGCGCGTCTTGTCGACGAGATGGAGGAGAGGGGCATTGTTGGACCTTACGAGGGAGCAAAGCCCAGACAGGTGCTTATTACTCGCGAACAATGGATGGAGCAAAAAGCAGGTGAAGAGTAGTTGGAAGAAAACTCCAGATATAAGTATATAAAACTGCTTTTAATATGTGTGGTTGCGCTTGTATGCTTTCTGCTTCTTATAACCTTTTCGAACGATAAAAGCATACCTAGCTGGAAACAAATCGGCAACAGCATTTTTGGAAGCAAAGCCTCTGAAACTGATAATGATTTTATTGTTTTCATTGATGTGGGTCAGGGTGACAGCATACTTATAAGCAGTAACGGATTTAATGCCCTTATCGATTTTGGTACTGCTGCCGAGGGCGGCGAAAATGTAGTCGACGCTCTTTATGATTATGGCGTTGACAGTCTTGATTGTATTGTTGCGACTCATTATGATTCCGACCATATTGGCGGAGGGCCTGAGGTTTTTAATGCATTCAAGGTGCATAACGCTTTGATACCGGAGGTTTCCGACCGCGAAACAGAGGCTTACGAAAGTTTTGAGTATGCTCTTGATGAAAGCGGTGCTTCGGTTTATACCGCAAGGCTTGGAACGGTTATCAATATAGGTGATTTTGAGCTGACGGTTATTGGATATTATTATGATGAGGAGGATTCTAACGACCAATCTATCATAATAATGGCCGACATTGACGGCATAAAATTCCTACTTGCAGGGGATGCGGGCGAGGCGGTTGAAGAACGGCTGATTGATGATAAGATAATGCTTGACTGCGATGTTTATAAGGCAAGTCATCACGGTAGCCGAAATTCAAACACCGCTGAATTTATAAAGGCGGCATCTCCCGAATATGCGGTGATTTCTGCAGGAAAGGGAAACCGATATGGACATCCTCATGACGAGGTGCTTGAAATTTTTGATTCGGTCGATGCCGAGGTTTTAAGAACCGATGTTTCAGGTGATATTATCTTCCGCATTGAAAATTCGGAAATGGTTATAGCGACAGAATATTAAAAGATTAACGGCTGTGATTAAATCACAGCCGTCTGTTTTATTCGTGTATTCTTCCGTTGTCTCTGAAAAGTAGCGAGATGCACCAGATACCAGCCAAGGCGATAACAGTGTAGATGATTCTGCTAACAATCGCATCGGTGCCGCCGAACAACCAAGCAACGAGGTCAAACTGGAAAATTCCGACCAGTCCCCAGTTGATTGAACCGAGAATAACAAGAATCAGACAGATTTTATCAAGCATTTTATCAACTCCTTTGAACATATTTTTAACAGGTTTTTAAAAAATATACATTTTTCAAAAAAGTCTTGACAAAAATGCAAGATTAATTTATAATACAATTTGTTGTCAAATGAATATTTGCTGCTATGGCTCAGGTGGTAGAGCACATCCTTGGTAAGGATGAGGTCACCAGTTCGAATCTGGTTAGCAGCTCCAAAAAAACTCTTGTTCGAAAGAACAAGAGTTTTTTAGTTATATTCGCCTTCGGCGAGTTATATTGAGCTTCGCTCAGTTATATTTGCTTCGCAAGTGATATTCGCTTCGCGAGTTTTGGGGCGAATATAATATCACTGAAACCGTAGGTTTCAATATCACTTTCACGAAGTGAAAATATCATTCTGTGCGACGCACAGAATATCACTTATACTTGCAGCTTTTTGGCTTTGGTGTTATAATTAAAGAAAAGGAGTTGGTTTTATGAGAAATGAATACATAATTGATTGGCCACTTTTGAAAAAATGGACCAACGAAAGTCATCATAGCGGGATACGGTTAGCGCTTTATATTGTATGGTGTATTTTATTGGTTGGCTCATTAGTTTTTGCAATATTATCCATTGTGGCAAATATGTATACTAACGCTTTTTATTTCATATTAATTGCATTATTTAGTTTTTATCGTGCTTTTCTTTGGAATATAATGATTGCGAAACAACAGTACAAAAGATTTGCTCAAACTTATGGTAAAAATTCTTGGGTACGAACAATTAGCTTTGCAGATGATGAGATTATTATTAAAGAAGAAAAAACAGAAACCAAATATAACTATTCTGACATTTTGGATATAGTTGAAAAAGATGAAAGAATTTATTTGAAACTACAGGCTAAGGCCGTTATTAGATTATATAAATCAAAGTTTGTAGATTGTACTTGGGAAGAATGTAAAGAAAAAATTCTTTCAAGCAATCCTAACATTAAAAATTAGAGAAAATCGGGAAAACCCTCGGTTTTTGGCCAGTTCTTTTTTGGACACGAATGACAAAACAAAGCACTTCTTCAGAAGTGCTTTGTTTTTTGCAGTAATATTTATGGCTTGGTGGTTATAAATATAAATGATATAATGACTGCAAAACAGTTCTTATGATATACTCAAGAGAGGTGTTTTTATGAAAATTATTGATTTGCACTGTGACACGCTTTATAAGCATATAGAGCTAAAGACCGATTATTCGCTTTGCTGCAATGACGGTCATATAAGCGAAGAGGGGCTGCGCGCGGGCGGATATATGGCACAGTGCTTTGCGATTTATCAGCCTACCAGGATAACGGGTGGGGATGGATATAGTTTTTTTATAGAACAGTGTGATTATTTTCGCAAATTTTCAAAAGAGTGTAGTTTGATACGCTGTGCCGTGACGGGCAAGGACATTGAAAACAACTATAATCAGGGTAAAATTTCGGCGGTGATTACGGTTGAAAACGCTGATTTTCTAAATAATAGAATAGAGAGGCTTAAAGAGGCGAGAAACAGAGGAATTAGAATTTTGGGGCTTATACATAACGGTGAAAACTGTTTAGGGTTTCCACAGTCGAGAGACAAGAGGCTTGACTGTCTTCCGCTTAAGGATTTTGGTAAAGAGGTTATTGATGCGATTAACTATACCGATTTAATTGCTGATGTTTCACATCTTAATTACGGAGGATTTCGAGATGTTGCAGAACTTTCTAAAAAGCCCTTTATTGCAACACATTCGGGCTGCAGAGAGGTGTTTGACCATCCGAGAAACCTATATGACGAGCAAATAAAAAGTATTGCGCAGTCGGGCGGAGTTGTTGGGGTGTTGTTTTATTCTTGCTTTTTAAACGGGACCGACAGCACTGCGGCAGAGGATATTATAAGACATATTGAGCATCTGATAAATGTCGGAGGTGAGGATGTTGCCGCAATAGGTACCGATTTTGACGGAATGGACTGTGAAATGTTTATAAGCGGTGCAGGAGGAATGCAGAAGCTTGCAGAGATGTTGATAAAGAAGTTTGGTTATAGCATAGCGGAAAAGATTTGCTTTAGGAATGCGATTAGAAATCTATAGAGAAAACGATAGATTATATTAAATACTGTCTTCCCTTGAATTTCGGGTATAATTGTGCTATAATTTGACAACAGTGGCAAGACACAGAACAGATACATAGTATGATATAACCGAAAATAAAGGGGAACATATATGATATACAATAATATTCTTGAAGCGGTGGGGCACACGCCGATTATAAGGCTTAATAATATGCCGGGTCCTGACGATGCTGAGATACTGGTGAAATTTGAGGGGCTTAATGTTGGCGGTTCAATTAAGACGCGGACGGCACTTAATATGATTTCTGAGGCTGAAAAGGCAGGAATTATAAATAAGGACACCGTGATTGTTGAGCCGACAAGCGGAAACCAGGGCATAGGTCTTGCACTTGTTGGCGCGGTTAAGGGTTATAAGGTTAAGATAATAATGCCCGACTCGGTTAGCGAGGAGAGGCGAAAAATCGTTAAGCAATACGGCGCGGAGGTTGTCCTTGTTCACGATGCAGGCAATATTGGGCTTTGCATTGAAGAATGCTTGGCATTGGCGCTTAAGATGAAAAGCGAAGACCCGAATGTTTTCGTACCGCAACAGTTTGAAAACCCTGCTAACCCAGCAATTCAGCGTTTTGCGACGGGAATGGAAATTCTTGAGCAGGTGGGCGGTCCGATACACGCATTTTGCTCAGGAATAGGCACAGGCGGTACAATTACTGGAATAGGTGAAACCTTAAAGGCGCAAAATCCCGACATAGTTATCTGGGCGGTGGAGCCTGAGAATGCGGCTATTCTTTCGGGCGGCTCAATCGGAACACATATACAAATGGGTATAGGCGACGGAATTATACCTGAAATTTTAAATCAGGACATATATGAGGAAGTTTGCATTATTAACGACGAGGAAGCTCTTAAGGCATCGCGTGATTTGGCGGCAAAGGA
The DNA here is from genome assembly GCA_017630985.1 of Clostridia bacterium. Classification (GTDB taxonomy): domain Bacteria; phylum Bacillota; class Clostridia; order Oscillospirales; family Acutalibacteraceae; genus SFWF01. Next base: position 6,105 of record JAGBUC010000045.1, on the reverse strand, counting down.
AGGAATTCTTTGCGGAATAAGCAGCGGCACAAATGTCGCCGCCGCCCTAAAGCTTGCGAAAAAGCTTGGAAAGGGCAAAAGGGTTGTTACGGTGCTTCCCGATACGGCAGAGCGTTATTTTTCAACACCGCTTTTTGAATAAATATAGCACACAGAATTGATATACACCCAAAAGCGTCTAAATGGGGGTATATCAATTCTGTGTATTTTTTTGATTATTGATTTTTAATAGAAACATTGATATAATTTAAGTGAAAATCGGGGTATGAAAGGGGAGAGATAATTACGGTTTTTTCATCCTTAGAGTTTTTATATCTTTTCTTACCTTGCTCATTTTTGATATATTTTTTAATACCTGCAAAATATCTTATGGCGCGTAATACGGCGCTTCTTTTGTTGAGCCTTTTATTTTACGGTTGGAGTGAACCTACATATATTTTCATAATGATTTTTTCGATTGCGGTTGACTATACTTGCGGATATCTTGTTTCTGTTTACCGCGATACTAAGCCTAAGAAAGCAAAAATGGCATTAGTTGCAAGCGTTATACTTAATCTTGCGGTTTTATTCTTTTTTAAGTATGTTGACTTCTTTATTGAAAACTTGAAATCTATACCGATTTTTTCCTATCTTCAGCCCCTAGGAATAAAACTTCCCGTTGGAATATCGTTTTACACATTTCAAACAATGTCGTATACGCTGGACATATATTTAGGAAAAGCAAAGGTACAAAAAAATATTCTTTCTTTCGGGTCGTATGTGACAATGTTCCCCCAGCTTATCGCAGGACCTATTGTTCGATATAGCGAGGTTGACGAGGCTTTAAGACGGAGAATTCACTCGGTTTCGTATGCGGCTAATGGTACAAGGCGATTTATATGCGGACTTGCAAAAAAGGTTTTACTAGCAAATAATGCGGGCGTTATGTATCAGCAGTTTGCTGAGGGGATTGCTGAAAATCCGAGCGTATTAGGGGCTTGGTTAGGCGTAATTTTTTACGCATTTCAGATTTATTTTGATTTTTCGGGATATTCGGATATGGCTATAGGCCTCGGTTATATTTTGGGATTTAATTTCCCCGAAAACTTTAATTATCCTTATATATCAAAAAGCATAACAGAATTTTGGCGAAGATGGCACATAACACTATCGTCGTGGTTTAGGGAATATGTTTACGTACCGCTTGGCGGAAATCGAAAAGGTGTAGTCAGAACCTGTTTAAATCTGCTTATAGTTTGGTTTTTAACAGGTTTTTGGCACGGTGCTTCGTGGAATTTCGTTTTGTGGGGCTTGTATTTCTGTGCTTTGTTAATTGCCGAAAAGCTGTTTTTAAATAGATTGTTAAGTAAAATTCCAAGATTGTTTTCGCATATCTACGCAATGATTTTTATTCTTTTTGGCTGGTACATATTTATTTCGTGCGACCTTACAAATCCTATAGAATATTTGCGGTCGATGTTTACAGGTCCGTTTGTTTCGTCGTATTCTTTATATCAGCTTGTGCGTTCGCTTGTTTTTGTTGCGGTGTTGAGTGTTGCATCTACACCAATTCCTAAAAAAATATATCAAAGATATGCCGACAAGACGGTTGTTAAGGTGGTTTTATGTATTGCTATTCCGTTTTTGCTTTTGCTTTCGACGGCATATTTAGTGGATTCATCGTATAATCCGTTTTTATATTTCAGGTTTTAGTATAGGAGGAGTTTTATGAACTTTAAACAGTTGCTTTTAAACAAAAGGAACTTGGCAGTAATTGTATCAGCGGCAGTGTGTGTTCTGCTTATATCTGCAGGGATTATTGCGGCAATAGTTTTAGGAAGCGACAAGGAAAACTTATCAAGCGGCAGTTCATTGGATGAACAAGTAAATGCTACGAGCAACCTTTCATCTTCTCAAGGAAACTCATCGGGAGAAAGTTCGTCAACTGTGGATGAACAAGAAAATGCTACAAGTATCATTTCATCTTCTCAGGGAAACTCGTCGAGCGGTAGTTCGTCAACTGTTCAGAACAGAAATCTTAGTGAGAAGCCGACCATTACGGTAGCGGCTCAGGTAGCGAACGGAATTTGCGTTATTGGAGGAAAGTGCGCCAAGGGTACGGAATATGTAACGATTACGGGCGATAAAGCTAATACCGTTACGGTTAAGCCTTTTTCTGCAGGGGAGAACGATTGCTTTATAGCTCAGGTTAAATATTCGGCAAGAACAACGCTGAAAATTACCGCAAAGCAAAAAGGAAAAGAGCCCTCTGAAGCGGCTGTCAGCACGATGTATCATAATAATTTAGAAGAAAATTATATGTTAAGAGGAGAGTATACTCCTGTTATCGGAAAAGGCAGTCAAATGCATTTTTACAGCGCGCTTTTAAGTTATACCCTTTCTTCTAATAGCATTACTTCGGATATGAGAACAAAAGCATATGAGAATATTTCGGATATTGTGTCCCAGGCAGATAGTGTAGGCGCAGAAACTATATTTCTTATTATACCGTCCTCTGCCCAGATATATCCCGAAACTGTTCCCGACGGCTTTAACAAAACAACAGGCAGCAGCCTATATGAAGCATTTAATAAAATTGCTACAGATTGTGGAGCAAAGGTTATTTATCCTCTTGAAACAATGAAGAGTCACCGTAATGACGGAGAGGGTTATCAGATATATCAGCATACCGATTCTCATTGGTCGGCATACGGCGCTTATTGGGGAACATACGACCTTTTTGACTACATTTCGAAGAGATTTCCTGCAGCCAAGCCAAGAACACTTACAGAAATGGGATTTTATACAACTGCGCTTTACGGTGGGGATGCTCTGTTCAACTTCCCTAAATATATAGGATTTGAGGATTCATATAACAAGGGTGTTGCATCAAATACGAAAATCAAAGAACTTACCACATTATTCTCACTTAAAACTCCTACAAGCACTCTAAGTAAAATATACAATTCAAATGTAGGGCTTTATCTTACCGAAGACAATGCATCCGCGGCAACTGTGAACAATCCTAACGGCGCTGGACTTCCTGATGCGCTTATAATGCGGGATTCGTTCGGAAAGGTTTCGTATGATTTAATGAGCGACCGATTTAGCACAGTTTACTGGGGCGAGTTTGACAATTATAATTTACCAACAGAAAAGATAAAGATGAAGCAGCCAGATTATGTTATATATCTTTACTCAGAGCGAAACCTATTAAAGATAATGCTTAACAATTCTTACGCTTCTCTTCTGACACTTAAATAAGAACAATATGAAACGAATATTTGATAAATTGTGTATTGCAATAACTGCATTTGTCATTATTGCTTTTTCTGCTGCTTTTTTTATTATTCCTGACAAGACCTTTTCCGACAAGGAGAACAGAAATCTTGAAAAGTATCCCACAATGAACTTAAACGAGGTGCTTTCGGGCAGATATACCGAGAGCCTGGGAAGATATTTCGCCGACCAATTTCCTTTAAGAGATGCTTTTGTTTCAGCAAAGGCATATGCTGAGCTTGCTGTAGGAAGGGGCGAAAACAACGGTGTTATTTATACAAACGAGGGTATTCTTATACCTAAAGATAATATGGCGGAAATTCGTATAAAAGACAATTTGGCAAGTATAAAAAATTTTGAAATTAATAACAGCGCTGATGTTACGTTAGCTGCGCTTCCGAGGACGATTGATGTTTTTTCAGAGCATCTTCCAAGTTTTTATCCTAAGCAAGAAGACCTTGTGATTTGGAAGCAGTTTGATGCTATAACCACAGAGCTTGATATTGATTGTGCTCATCTTTACGAATTGCTTTGTGAAAGTGATGCATATTATAAGACTGACCATCACTATACCTCTTACGGAGCTTATCTTGTGTATAAAGCTTTGGGTGAAAAGCTTGGATATTCACCCAAAGATGAAAAATTTTTTAAGAGAGAAAGCGCAACTAAGGAGTTCTGCGGAACGGCGATGCGAAGCTCGGGGTTTTATTTGGCGCCTAAAGATGAAATTGTTTTGTTTAGATACGATGGTGATACCGAATATACTGTGACGTCTGACAGCGAAAAGATAGAACTATATGATTTTTCGAAGTTAGACACGACAGACAAATATGCTGTTTTTCTTTCGGGAAATCACGCAAGGGTTGATATAGCCGACGGTTCTGACAAGAGGGAGAAACTGCTTATTATACGCGATAGTTTCGCCGACAGTATAGCACCGTTTCTGGCATTGCATTTTGATTTAGTTCTGATTGATTTCAGATATTATAGTGACAGTGTTGCCGAACTTATAAGCAGCGAGGGAATAAGCAAGGTGCTTGTGCTTGAATGTATAACTGAGCTAGCGACCGCAAGAAATCTTTCATATTTAAGTATGCCATAGGAGGATTTTATGAAAAGAGCTGTGAGTTTAATATTAGCGGCGGTTTTACTGTCGTCTTGTGTTGCCTGCGCAAGAGAAAAAAACTTCCCTGAAGATGTTACCTGTGAGATGATTATGGAGGCAGCACAGTCAACGCATAACCCTCCCGAAGCGGAAAAGATATACACAAAAGCTAAGGAAAACTTTGATGCATACTCGATGTCACTCTGGGTGTACGGACTTTATGAAGAATGTGAAAAATTTAAGCTTTTAAGCGATTATGCAGTATATTTAAGTGCGGGCGCAACCACCTATGAGATTGCCGTATTGAAGGCTCACGAAAAGGATAATGTTCAAGACCTCGTCGACTTGATTGAACAACGAAAGAAAACTCTGGCCCTTGGCGATAAAGGTATGTATGACCCCGAATTTGAGACACGCATGGAAAATGCCGTGATTATTGAGCATGGGTTGTTTGTGATATTTTTGGTTACTGACAATAATTCCAATGCTATAAAAGAAATTGAAAATCTTGAAGAGTAAATACATAAATTAGAAACCGAACCGTCTAAAAACGGTTCGGTTTTGCTTTAATAGGTTAAAAAAGGGTTACAAAAACACCCCGTAAGGTTGACAAAAGCTACAATAATTTGGTAAAATATAATGAAATATAATGCGGTAGTGCGCATTTGATATTGTGAGGTATTGCTATGGTCAGAAGTATGACCGGATTTGGCAGAGGACAAGGCTCTGCCGCCGAACAGGAAATTACAATTGAATTAAAGTCGGTTAACTCTCGCTATTTTGAGTTTAACTGCCGTTTGCCGAGAGCATATATGTTTTTGGAGGATAAGCTTAAGGCATATACTGCCGAAAGGGTTTCTCGCGGAAAGGTAGAAATGTTTGTTTCGGTAGATTCTGGAGTGAACGACAATATTGCGGTCGAGCTTAACAAGCCTTATGCCCAGGCTTATATGAAGGCTTTAGACGAGCTTAGCCGTTTTTGCAGAATTAAAAACAAGGTTACGACGGCTGATTTTATAGGAAACCCTGATATGTTTAAGATTGCCAAGCCCGAAATTTGTGAGGAGGCGGTTTTAAACGGTGCTCTTGAGGCCGCTAAGGAAGCGATAGACCGTTTTATCGATATGCGCGAGGCAGAGGGCAAAAAGCTTAAGGATGATATATTAAACCGTGTGGACGCAATACTTGAAAGGGTTGCATTTATTGAGGAAAAATCGCCGGAGACGGTTGAGGCATATAGGGCAAGGCTTGAGGGTAAGATTAAGGAGTTGCTTGACGGCGCTTCGTATGACGAGACGAGGGTTATAACCGAAACGGCAATTTATGCCGACAAGGTTGCGGTTGCAGAAGAGACCGTGAGACTTAGAAGCCACATATCACAGCTGACCGAGATGCTTGAAAAGGGCGGTGCGGTTGGAAGAAAGCTTGATTTCATCGTTCAGGAAATGAACCGCGAAACCAACACAATCGGCTCTAAGGCGCAGAATATTGAAATTGCTCAGGCGGTTGTTGATATTAAGTCTGAGATTGAGAAAATTCGTGAACAGGTTCAGAATATAGAATAGGGGGAAGGCAGAATGAAGCTTGTTAATATAGGCTTTGGTAATATGGTGTCGGCAGAGCGCATCGTTGCTATTGTCAGTCCTGAATCTGCCCCGATAAAGCGACTTGTTCAGGAAGCAAAGGAAAAGGGAAGCCTTATTGACGCTACCCACGGAAGAAAAACCAGGGCGGTAATTATT
>JAGBUC010000044.1 GCA_017630985.1 Clostridia bacterium | reverse complement strand
GCACCGAGACGGTCGCAATCGGGGTCGGTTGCGATGGCAATATCGGCATCAAGCTTTTCCATTAATTTTATGGCTTCCTCGTAGGCTGCCTCAACCTCCGGATTGGGACTTTTGGTTCCGCTAAAGTCAGGGTCGGGCTCACACTGGGAGAGGACGGGGAGGACGGTATAGCCAGCCTCATCAAGAACATCGCGTACGGGAATATTACCCGTTCCGTGCTGTGGAGTGTATACCACCTTGATATCTTTTTCTTCATCGGGGTCGAACTGGAGAGAGAGGACCTCTTCGTAATATATTTCGTCGATTTCTTCACCAACGGTTTCTATAAGCTCGCCCGCTTCTTCTAGGCTTAAAACCTTTACAGAAAGCTCGTTTTCAACGGCATTTACAAAGGTTGTAACCTCGTCTGCCATAGAGGGAATAAGCTGACAGCCGTCAGCGTCGTATAGTTTATAGCCGTTATATTCGGGCGGGTTGTGCGAGGCGGTTATAACAACTCCTCCGAAGCAGCCAAGGTATCTTACGGCAAAAGAAAGCTCGGGGGTTGTACGCAGGTCTTCAAAAAGGTACGCCTTAATATTATGGGCGGCAAGAACACCTGCCGTAACCTCGGCAAAGAGACGGCTGCAATGACGGTTGTCGTGCGCGATGACAACTCCGTCTGACATAGCTTTTTCGCCTTTAGAGACTATATAATTTGCGAAGCCCTCGCTTGCTTTGCTTACGGTATATTTATTCATACGGTTGCTTCCGGCACCGATTACTCCGCGAAGACCGGCAGTTCCGAATTCAAGATTTTTATGAAAACGGTCTTTAATTTCGGCTTCGTTTCCTTTAAGGGAAAGCAGTTCGGACACAGTATGTTCGTCGCTGTTATTTACCCAATACTGATATTTTTGCATAAAATCCAATATAATCACCCTGATTAAAAATATTACGATATAATTATATCAACATATCGTGTAAAATACAACAAAATTATGTCCTCGTTTAAGATATTTTTTCTTCGACGAACCAACGGTTTTCCTCTAAAAAGAGGTAGGTCTCGTTGTTTGATATACGACAGGTATAACGGATACCTGCACCGCCAGCCTTAAGGGAGGCGGCAGGGCGGATATCGAGAACTCGGTCAATAAAAAAGACACTTCCGTCGTGCCAGAGAATTTTAAGGGGTATTATATCACCGTCGGCGGTAAAGCGCGCGGTTACCTCGACATATCTTTTTAAATATTTTATCAATGTGAAAACCACCCTTCAGGATGAACTTTATGATTTTCGTATGGGTTAAAGTCGGTTAGATTTATATCGGATAGCATTGCAGCCGTTTTAACACAGTCGTTTCCAAACCGACCCTTTAAAATATCGACGGTTTTTTCAAGCTTTTCGATTTTATCATTTTTTTTGACCTCGCCGAAAAGGTCAAACTGGACAGAGGCGTCGGCAGAGGAGAACTCGCATGCTGAAATGCCGATGCTTCGTATATTAAACGGTGGGTTTACGCTCTCTTTAAAAAGAAGCATAGCGGTTTTTAAAAGCTGTGCTGTTGAGGCGGTTGGAGAGTCGAGGGTGGTTTGGTGTGTAAAGGTTTCGAGGCTGCTGTTTCGGACAGATATACTTACAGTACGGCTTCTGAGACCTTGGTCGCGAAGCCGACGGGCAACCGAGTCGCACAGCACCGAAAGGGTGAGTTTAACGTCGGTCAGACTTTCCAGGTCGCGCGGGGCAGTTACCGAGTTTCCGATAGATTTAATACATCTTTGTTCATTTATATTTGCGACGGGGCTGTTTTCCAAGCCGTTTGCAAAGCAGTATAGCATATAGCCGTTTTTTCCGAGAAATGAGCAAAGAAATTCAGGCGAGGAGTATGCAATATCTCCTATAGTGAAAATTCCTCTGGATTTAAGTTTTTTTTCGGTTGCCGCACCTATATAAAGCAGGTCGCGTACAGGGAGAGGGAAAACGAGCTTTTTATAGTTTTCGGGCGAAAAAACCGTTACGGCATCGGGCTTTTTATAGTCGGAGCCGAGCTTGGAAAATACCTTGTTCCAAGAGACGCCGATGGATACTGTGATGCCAAGCTCCTCCTTTACACGAAGGCGGATTTTGTGGGCCAGTTTTTCTGCTTCGGCAAAATTGTTCACATTGTCAGTTACATCAAGCCAACACTCGTCAAGGCCAAAGGATTCGACCAAATCGGTATAGTCTGCGCATATGCTTTTAACGAGATGAGAAAAGCGGAGATAGAGGGGATAGTTAGGCTCGACAAGGATTAAATCGGGGCATTTAACAAGAGCCTGCCATATTGGCTCTGCCGTTTTGACACCGTATTTTGCGGCAATTTGGTTTGCGGTGAGTATTATTCCGTGGCGTTTTTCGCTGCTTCCCGCGACGGCGACAGGCAGATGGCGTATGTCGGGGCGGTGGAGACATTCTACCGAGGCAAAAAACTTATTGCAGTCGATATGAAAAATTACTCTGTTCAGATACACCCCTCCATATTTTAGAACAAATGTTCGATAAAAATATAATACTACCGAACTTGAGAAAAGTCAAGAGGGAAAAAGAGGGAGGCAACCGAAGAAAGTTATATAAAGAAAAAGCTGATGTGCTTCTAGCACATCAGCTTTTTTGTTTGTAGGTTTAGTCTATTGACATTACGGTGACCTTTTCATCCT
>JAGBUC010000043.1 GCA_017630985.1 Clostridia bacterium | reverse complement strand
TATGAAAAGGCTTATAAAAAGTTGTTTTCATGCCGCAATTACCTCTAAAAGCATAAATGAACGTTCGGTGACCATAGAGGGAATGGTGACGGTTGGTCTTATATATATCGATGAAGACAATTGCCTTTGCAATCACGAACACACCATTCCATTTTCCAAGACTGTTGAGACAGAATATGAACTCGGTGGCGCTGTGGTTGTTGCCGAAATTACCGATAGAAGACTTTCAGCCCACTGCACCTCGGAAAACAAGGTTGCTGTGAGCGGTGCCATTAGCATAAGTCTTAAGGTTACAAAGGATACCGAGCAGGAGATAATTTGCGATATAGACAATCGCGATATTGAACAGCTTTGTGAAAAGACGGGGCTTACAATGCCTATGGGCTATGGTGAAAAGAACCTAATTTGTGAAGAGGAAATTTCGGTTGGAAATGGTCAGCCGTCGGTTAAGTGTCTTATACGCCATAATGCAACCGCCTCGGTTGAGGAGACAAAAATTATAAACAATAAGGTTATGGTTAAGGGTACGGTTAAGGTTTATGTGCTTTATATGTCGGATGAGGGCACCCGTCCGCAAAGCTTTGAGGAGAGTTTCCCGTTCAGTCAGTTGGTCGAGGTTAACGGCATTAATGAGGATTGTAAATGCTTCAGCACGGCAGAAATTATATTCTGTGAGCTTAAGCCTCATTCTGCCGAGGAAGAAATTCGTTCCTTTAACGTTTCACTTAAGCTTTGCGTGAGGGTTAAGGGCTATTGCGATGATGAAATCCCCGTGTTACTTGACGCATATTCAACCAAGCAGGCATGTTCTGCGGTGCATAACAATTTTACATTTAAGAAAATAACCGAAAATGTGAACGACAGGTTTGTTGCAAAAAAGACCCTCGAATTCACCGACGGCGCGATAGGCTCGATTATAGATGTGTGGTGTGAAAGCAAAACAAACTCTTCGAGGTTTGAAAACGGCAAGCTTATTATTTCGGGGGTTATGCAGGTCAACATACTAGCATACGATTGCGACGGAGTTCCAAGCTGTTATGAAAGACCGATAGAGTTTGAGTATGCCTACAGACCCGAGGGTGAGCTTAAAAATCCGCAGGCGGAATATTGTATTAATGTTATACATTGTTCATATACGATTTTGGGCGCCAACACAATGTCGGTTGCGCTTGAAATCTTGGTTTGTGCAACCGTTTACGACAATATAAAGCACAGACTACTTACAGATATATGCGAGGCTGAGGATGGTGGAGCAGAGTCTGACAGAAGCAGCAGTATCGTACTTTATTTTGCAGATGAGGGCGAAAGAGTTTGGGATATTGCACGTAGATATAACAGCAGCGTTAAAGAAATAAAGCAGCTTAACGGCATTGAGAATGATATTATAAGAATGCCAAGCAAGGTCGTTATACCAACGAAATAATATAAAAAACGAGTGTGCATAAGCACACTCGTTTTTTGTTTAAGCTAAGCCACCGAATGCAAGAGATAAAAGCGAGGCGGTAAGTAGTGTGATGGGAAGCCCCTGAATACATTTGGGTAGGTCAGATGATTTAAGTCTTTCGTGTATTGCAGACATAATTATTGATACGAGCAAAAAGCCTATACCTACCGAAAGACTGTATAAAAGTGCGGAAAAATATCCTGTTACATATTCGTTTTCGAAATTTAAAAGGCAAACTCCAAGCAAAACTGTTGAGCAGGTGAGAAGCTTTTGGTTTCTCTCAAAGAAAACTGAAATAGGGGTGCAGAATTTTTTTGCCAATTTGAAGGCACCGAAAAGAATGCCGCAAATTATAATTATAGAGCATAGGGTTGAAAGATAATCAATACCAAGAGGAAGCAACACCCAATTAATAAGAGGGTAGGTGACGGCGGTTGATAAAATCAAAAATGATGTTATTGCGCCGCTTCGCTTTGTTATGGTTAGAGGACTAATATCGTTGTCCAAAAGCTCGAAACCCAGGAGCTTACTTAAAAGTATATTGTCGGTTAAAATTCCTGCGGTGAGGACGGTTAAAAATGTGTTCATCACTTATCCTCCTTTCTTATAAGCAGAGCGTATACTGCAGATAAAAACGAAAGGGTCAAAAGGCCGCCCGCCGAGGTGGCGAAGAAGCCTATTGGAGATATGAATTTGGTATAAAGGTCGAAGCCAAAGAGTGAGCCAAAGCCCAGAAACTCACGCAAAAATCCGCAGAGTATTATAATAACGACTGCCGCAGAAGAAGTTATAAGTGTTTTTATAAGGTTTTCTTTTATTGTTTTGATGCTGTCTGCATCTTGGTTTAAAAGAAGTACCGTGCTGATGGTTATAAGGGGTATGTATATACCCATATAATCAATTTGAGCCTTTGCAATAATCGTGAGCAGGGGGGCAACAATGCCGACCACACCGGCCGATATGATAAGCCTTGCAAAAAGAAGAGCCTTATTGCAAAGAAGCCTTTCAAGACAGGACGAGGCAAGGGAGGTAAGTGTTGCTGAAAGCAATAGGATAACCGCTGCGATAATTGAGGGTAAAACTTTATTGGTTACTGCGGTGAGAGGAAGACAGGCGAGAACTATACTTTTAAATGCGGTCTTATTTTTAAGAATATCAAACACTGTGCTTTTCCTCCTTTTTGCGAGATGTAATATTTAATAGCCAATCGGGCTTAAATATTTTAGGAAGCTCTTTGCAAAGCGGGAAAGTGGTTATATATTTGTCGATAATCGGGACGAGGAAATTCATAGTAAGAATACTGTATGAAACGCCCTCGGGCAGAGAGCCGAAAAGACGGATAGCCATTGTTATAATACCGCAGCCTACGCCGAAAACAATTTTACCAAGAGGCGATATAGGAGATGTAACATAGTCGGTTGCCATAAATATTGCGCCGAGCATTATTCCTCCGCTGAAAACGGCGGTAAAGGGGTTTTGCCCGAAAATAAGGGCGATAACACCTGAGCTTAATATAAAGCTTAAAGGAATATGCAATGTTATAACCCTGCGTGACACAAGATATGCGCCTCCTAAAAGCAGCATAACCGCCGAGGTCTCTCCTATGCTTCCGCTGCAAACACCGAAGAAAATTTCATTGAAAGAATGTTTGCCACTACTTAGCGGTGTGGCTTCTGCGATAAGGTCGGAAAAAGGCTCTAAAAAGGTAGTCATAGCGGTTGGAAAGGCGGCAAGCAAGAAAACTCTGCCTGCGATTGCGGGGTTTGCAATATTTTTACCAAGACCGCCAAAAAGAAGCTTCGCAACAAGGATGGCAAACACGCTGCCTAAAGCGGCAATATAGAGGGGAACACCTGCGGGGAGATTAAGCCCTAGAAGAAGACCTGTAACAACTGCGGTGAGGTCGCCCGTCGAGAGGGGCTTTTTTAAAATATAGCAATAAAGCGCTTCGCTTATGACCGACGCCGCGACACAGACCGCTATGGTGAGTAGCGCAGTAAAGCCAAATATTGCGACACCGAAAACGGTTGCAGGGCAAAGGGCAATTATTAAGTCGAGCATAATATTTTTAGTGTCGTCTCCACCCCTTAAATGAGGAGAAGAGGTTCTGATTAAATTCATATGACACCTCCAATGTATTTTTACAGACAAATTATACTATAATTCGACCTTTTTTACAAGTCAAAGAAAGCAGAGGAAGAGGATGTGTGAAAAAATTTTTATAAAAATAAAAAAAAGGGTTGCAAATGATATAGGTTTTGTGTATAATAATATGGCAACAGAAACTATACATCGCGGAGTGGAGCAGTTGGTAGCTCGTCGGGCTCATAACCCGAAGGTCGTTGGTTCAAGTCCAGCCTCCGCAACCAACAATGCGAACCGATTTAGATATCGGAGCAGAAAAGTCCGAAACC
>JAGBUC010000042.1 GCA_017630985.1 Clostridia bacterium | reverse complement strand
TCACTCAAAGCATAATACGAGGTTATATCCTCGGCAATTTCACCCGATACAAGCGGAACCGAGCCCGAAAACGGCTCCTTAAGCCCTAAATCCTTAAGCACATAAAGCAGACCGTTTTTGCCAACCGCGCCGCCTACATCAAGTTTGCCCTTACTGTTTAAGGGAATTTCAACAACAGGATTTTGAATATAACCGCGCACATCTCCGTTAAAATCCGACACAACGATTACAGAACCCGTCGGTCCGTCACCGTTAATTCTGAGTGTTATCGAATCGTCCTTGCCCTTAAGCATATTTCCCATCATCGCGCCTGCCGTAAGAAGTCTTCCAAGCGCAGCGGTACAAACAGCCGAGGTTTTGTGAATTTCCTCGGCGCGACCTACAATATCTGTAGTATCGACGGCGGTAGCCATAACCTCTCCGTCACTAGTTATACATCTTATAAGTTTTCCCATTATTTTACCTTTCTTGCTACATATAGGTTTCGTTGCGAATTGTTTTTAGGTGGCAAAAATGTCTTCTCACCATAAACCGCCTCAAGCACAAAGCCGCCCTCCTCAAGTGCTTCGCCCAACTGCTCGTCGGTGTAGACACGCTCACAAAACTGCTCGGTCACGGTTTCTCTTTTATTAACACCTGCCTTGTAGGTGAAACTAAGGGTTATCTCAACCGTCAAACCGTCATCTTTAAGGCGGTTTTCCCACAAACATTCAACCCCTCTTTTTCTCATTCTGAAGGTGTTGTTTCCAAGAATTTGCCTATGCTTATATTCGGTGTTAAGGTCGAATATAAACAAGCAACCGTCCTCAAGGAAAAGCGATATTTTAGAAAAGCATTTTTTAAGCTCTTCAAGGTCGGTTATGTGGTTTAAACTATCAAGACAGCATATAGCCCCGTCAACCGTTCCGTAAAGGTCAAGCTCCTCACCGCTTTGGTTAAGATAAAGCACAGGCCTTTTAAGTTTCTCGTTTTTTTCTGCCGCCACAGACAGCATACCGTCAGATTTATCGACCCCGATAACGTCTATTCCCCGTTTTGAAAACTGCTCGGAAAAACCGCCAGTACCGCAAGCGAAATCAAGCAATAAGGTCGGCGCTTTGCCGTGGAGCTTAAAAAGGCGCAACATCTGCTTTGCGCGCTTTTTATAATTCACATCCTTGGTAAACAAATCATAAAAGGGCGAAAAATTATTATAATAGCTCATTTAACTTTTCAAGCAGCCTCTTAAAATACTCGCGGTCTGCAGCCATTGCCCTTTTAACGCGGCTAACGGTTGCGCTCGATGCACCGGTTTGCTCAACAATGTCACTATAAACTCTGTTCTCACTTAAAAGCTTTGCAACATAAAGACGCTGTGCAATAAGCTGAACTTCCTTTTCGGTGCAAAGCGCCTTAAAAAAGCTTTCAGCCTCTGCCTTGTCTTCAAGCGCAGCAGCCGTCTTGTAAAAACATTCTTCAGAAATTTCGCGTTTTTTATCCATAATTTTCTCCCGTTTAAATCTGTCCTATAACACTTTTAAAATAGTCAAGTGAAGAAGAAAGTTCGCCGTCTATTAAATCCTTCTTTGTTTGGGTCGGAGCCGAGCCGGTTGAAATACTGTATATTTCGGCCTTTGCAACCTCAGCCTTGCCCATTATAAGATTAAGCAACTCCTTCTTATTTTCCGATGTCGAAGCCGAAATCTCGTTGGCATATCTTGCCGATTCAACAACAATTTTTCCGATTATAAGCGAACCATATTCCATCGCCTGGTCAGCAATAACCACCGTCTCGTTTTTATCCTCTTGCTCGTCCTGGCTTTCCTCTTCATCGGCTACCTTAAAGCCCTCTGTTATACAGAAATTATCCTCTTGAGTGACATTTTGCTTTAAAAGCTCAAGCTCGGCTTTAAGCTCTTCATTTTCCTTTTTATAAAGCTCATTTTCTCGGTGAAGGGTCTCAACAGAGTCTATAAGCTCTTGAATTTTTCTAATTAGCTCTTTCTTTCTCATCACTATTTTCCTCTTTCGGCATTATTTCGGTCGAGTTTTCCGCCATATAATCTTCTGTTTCTATCGGAAGCTGTTTTTTCTTAAGCTGATATCTCACAGCCTCATTTACAAGATAATAAATAACTGCAAAAAGCGGAACACCTATAATCATACCTGCAACACCGAAGAGTCCTCCGCCAAGCACGATTGAGAAAACAACCCAGAAGGGCGAAAGTCCTGTCGAGTCGCCAAGAATTTTCGGCCCTAAAATGTTTCCGTCAAAGGTCTGCAAAAGAATTACAAATATGACGAAATAAAGTCCTTTAAGCGGGTCAACAAGCAGAATAAGCGGTGTGCTTACAACCCCTCCGATATACGGACCGAAAACAGGAATAACATTGGTTACTCCAACTATAACAGAAACGAGAACTGCAAAAGGCATATTCAGAATGGAGACACCAATAAAGCAAAGTATACCGATAATAAGCGAATCGATAATCTTTCCGTTAATAAATCCGCTGAAAACCTCGTTGCTTTTTCTAAGAACGGTAATCGTCCCATCTGCCGTCTTTTTATTCATAAAGGCAAACAAAATCTTCTTAAACTGAGCCTTAAAGGTTTCCTTGCTTATAAGAACGTAAACTGCAACAATAACGCCGATAACAAGGTCCCACAAGAAACTCGCAGTCTTAACAACCCCCGATGCCACAGAACCCGCCCAAGAGGTCGCCACGTTCATAAGGTCATTTTCTATCCATTCCTTTTCATAATCGAGGAAAGCGGTCATAACGCCCGAAAGCTGTTCGTTCTGCTCAAAAAACTGGGTTATCCAAACAATAACGCCGTCAATCTGGTCGGGCAGTGTATTTGCAAGGGAAATCACGCTGTCGATAAGAGACGGAACAACCATCCAAAGCAAAACAGTAATTATTAAAAGAAAGAGTAAAAGCGCAAAGAAAATTGAAAGCCCTCTAGATATGCGGTTGCCACTCTTTTTAAGCTTAAATTTAT
>JAGBUC010000041.1 GCA_017630985.1 Clostridia bacterium | reverse complement strand
TTATTCGGGTTTACGGTAAAGGTCATAACTGCGGCAAAGTTGTTCTTTCCGATAGCATGTGTTACAGTTGTCGCGGAAGAGTCACTTTTAACATTAAAAGCGTTTTTGGTTTCAGAGTTTACAGTAATAGACTGGATACCCTGTGCTGAATTAGTAAAACCGCTTGGTACGCTACTTAACTCATTAAAGTCGTAGCCTGCAATCTCTTCGCCAACAGTAATACCTAAATCCATGCTTGAAGCTATTCCGTTAAGCATTGGCAGGTATGTAGTAGAATCTGTCGCAGCAAATGCAGCCATTGGAAGAGAAACAAGAAGCATTATAGCTGACATAACAAGGGCAAGATGTTTTCTAAGATTTAATTTTTTCATAGTATTACCTCCCCTTATGCCCACTCTGTCTCGTTGATATCCATAAGCATTGCACGAATAAGTGCAAGGTCATTGCCATCAACAACATCATTACCATCAAGGTCTACCGCTGCAGCGGTTACATCGGTGGTATCGGTATCTTTAGTATAAATTTTGGCGCGAACAAGGTCGAGAAGGTCGGTTTCGCCATTCCCGTCAGCGTCGCCCGCGATGAAAAAGTCTGTTCCGTCCGTTACATATGCAGCCATCGCTGAAAGCTGACAGGCACAGACAAGAACAATGCAAAGAAGCAGCGCAAAAATTCTTTTCATAGTATCTTCCTTTCAAATATGTATTAAAGCACATTGAATAAATTCTGCCTAATTACAAGAATACACCAAAATCTAAAAAAAATCAAGAGTTTTTTTTTAATTAAAAAAACACATCTTATTTGTTTCATATCCGCGAAGCAATTCTAAATTTTGCTGTGTTTTAAAAGCTTTTTTACGCAAAAAAAGAAATTATACTGCAGACGAAAACTGCAACCGTAACTATTGGAAGAACAAAGGTCATATATGGCTTCATCCACTTCCCGATTTTAAGTCCCTTGCCTGTGTTTGCCTCTTCCTTGAAAGCTTCAAATCCCCAACCGTAACGCTTAATAACACAGAAGAGAACGATAACAAGTGAGCCTAACGGAAGCAAAATATTGCTCACCAAGAAGTCCTCAAGGTCAAGTACCTGCATCGTTTTGCCTAAAAAATCGAAAGAGCCCAAGAAGCCGAATATGCACGGAAGAGAAAGGACCATCATAAGTACACAGTTGATAAGACAAGCCTTTTTCTTACTCCATCCAAACTTCTCCTGAGTACAGGCGATAATAGCCTGAAAAACCGCTATAACGGTTGTGAATGCGGCAAAGAAAAGGAAAACAAAGAAGAACGTTCCAACTATCTGTCCAATTGGCTGTGCCATATTGTTGAAAACTCGCGGAAGGGTCATAAATATGAGGGAAGGTCCGCTGTTAACATCAATACCAAAAGCAAAGCATGCGGGGAAAATTATAAGACCCGAGGTTACAGCCACGAATGTATCAAGCACCGCCACATTAACCGACTCGCCAAGCAGGGCGCGGTCTTTATTAATATAGCTTCCGAATATTGCCATAGAGCCAATTCCAAGCGACAGCGTAAAGAACGCCTGTTGCATAGCGCCCGAAGCCACTCTTGCAAACTCGGGCAAGGTGTCCATCTTTGAAAAATCGGGCACAAGATAGAATTTAAGTCCCTCAGTTGCGCCGGGAAGGGTTATACTGTTAACAGCAAGGGCAACCATAATTAAAAGAAGGACAATCATAAGGAATTTTGAAACCCTTTCTAGTCCCTTTTGCAAGCTGAACGAGCAAACTGCAAATCCAAGAATGATAATAATAAAGGTATATATTATCATTTCATAAGGACTATTAAGCATATCGCCGAATTTCTGGTTTATTGCCGTTTCCTCAAGACCTACAAAGTCACCCGATGCGGTCATAATAAAATATTTAACCATCCAACCTGCGACCGAGGTATAGAACATCATAAGCAGATAAAGTCCTGCTAGCATTCCATAACCGTGAAGATGCCATTTTGTTCCCTTTGGCTCAAGCGGTTTATAAAGCTCTATAGGGCTTTTCTGGCTTGCGCGTCCCAAAGCAAATTCCATTGTGAGCACAGGAATTCCAAGAATAAGCAAAAATATAAAATAGACAAGCACAAATGCGCCGCCGCCATACTGACCTGCCATCCAAGGAAATTTCCATACATTTCCTATCCCGATAGCACAGCCTGCGCTCAGCAGTATAAATCCCAAACGTGAGCCAAGTCGTTCTCGTTGCATAATTTTTCTCCCAAAAACTAAATTTTTATACATTGTATCACACATAAGTAAATAAATCTACAATTATTTATATTGCTTTTTCCTCTTGGAAATATTATACTTTAATAAGGTGATTTAATGGAGAACTTTTTTAAAATTGAAAAAATTGCCGAAATAAGATGCGGTTTTTCCTCCAAATTTGGAATTCCGCGTCAAAGCGGACTGTGCGGCTCTCTATCCGCGCAGATTATTTTCGAGCCAAAATTCAGAAATCCCGATGCCTTTCGCGATTTAGACGGCTTTTCACACATTTGGCTGATTTGGCAGTTTTCAGAGGCAGTTCGTGAAGAATGGTCTCCGACCGTGCGTCCTCCCCGTCTTGGCGGAAATAAGCGCACAGGTGTTTTCGCAACCCGTTCACCCTTTCGTCCTAACCCTCTTGGTCTTTCCTGTGTTAAGCTTGAAAAAATCGAATTTACCGAAAGCCTTGGTCCCGTTCTGCACATTTCGGGAGCAGACCTTTTAGATGGCACTCCCATATATGACATAAAACCCTATATCCCCTATGCCGACTGTATACCCGATGCCAACGGCGGATTTACGGGAAGTGTTGAAAAGCCGACCCTTAAGGTCGACATTGGCGCTGATATTGTTTCTAGGTTTGAAGATAATTTTCTAAAATGCGTTAAAGAGATTATAGAACAAGACCCACGCCCTGCCTATCAGGACAACCCCGACAGAGTTTATAAAATGAACTATGATAACCGTTTAATAACCTTTACGGTCGATAATAAAACCGCAACTGTGCTAAGTATCTGCGAGGAGGAAAAATGAAAGAACTTTTAAGATTGTACGGACTGTTTTTTAAAATAGGCATTATGACCTTTGGCGGTGGCTATGCAATGCTGCCTATTCTGGAGCGCGAACTTGTAGAAAAAAGAAAATATGTAACTATGGAAGAAATCATGGACTATTTTGCAGTAGGCCAGTGTACGCCTGGAATAATTGCCGTTAACACCGCCACCTTTATCGGCTTTAAAAGGCGGGGTATACTCGGTGGAATTTTCACAACCTTGGGGGTTGTTTCGCCCTCGGTCTTGATAATTTCACTTCTTGCCTCGGTGCTTCAGCTTCTTGCAGGTAACGAAATTGCCTCTCATGCCTTTAACGGTATAAGCGTTGCTGTTTGCACCCTTATAATTCAGGCGATATTAAAGCTTATAAAAACGGGCATAAAGGACATTTTCACATTAATCATCTGCCTTGCCGCATTCGTTGCATCTTTCATCTTAAATATATCCCCCATTATCATAGTTATTGTCTCTGCTGTTCTTGGTGTTGTTTATAAGGCAATATACGATAAACGCTCGGCAAAAAGGGAGGCAAAATAAATGATTTACCTTCTTCTTTTCTGGGAGTTTTTTAAAACAGGACTTTTTGCCATAGGCGGTGGACTTGCGACCATTCCTTTCCTTATGGATATCTCCGCCCGTCATCCCCACTGGTATACTATGGAAGAGCTTTCCAATATGATAGCCGTTTCGGAATCTACACCCGGTCCCATTGGAATTAATATGGCAACCTATGTAGGATTTTCACCAGGCGGTGTTTTAGGAGGAATTATTGCGACCACCGCAATCGTGCTTCCAAGTCTTGTAATAATTATGGTTATCGCGGGCTTCCTTTCAAAATTCCGCGAAAGCAGTATTGTACAAAACACCTTCTATTCCCTTCGTCCTGCCGTTATCGGTATGCTCGGTGTTTCCTTGGCTTCAATGATAATCCCCCTTTTCTTCAACCTTTCCGCCACCGCGGTATTTGAGTTTATAAATTTAAAGGCGGTTGCGCTTTTTGCGTTGCTTCTTTTTGGTATACTCAAATTCAAAAAGCACCCCATCGTTTATATTGCAATCGGTGCTATCATCGGAATAATATTTAAATTTTAGGAGTTAAAATGAACTATAAGGTAGATGTCGCCGTTATAGGCGGCGGAGCTTCGGGTCTTGTTGCGGCAATTTGCACAAAAAGGAATAACCCTGACCTCTCGGTTTATATTTTCGAGGGGCTTGACCGTGTTGGCAAAAAACTAATAACCACCGGAAACGGTCGTTGCAACATTACAAATAAGGATATAAACCTCTCGCGCTTCCACGGCGAAAATCCCACCTTTGCAGAGTTTGCCCTTAAAAAATACAACCTTGACGCTATTCGCAGCTTTTTCAATTCTGTGGGAATTGAGCTTATATTTGAAAACGACAAGGGTTTTCCCGCCTCTCTGCAGGCGGGCTCGGTTGTCGACTGTCTTCGTTTTGAATGTGACAGGCTTGGTATAGTGACGGTGTGCGGCTGTAAAATTAAAGAAATATCTTTTAAAAACGGCTTTACTCTCGCGTCCGACACTGACAGAATTGAAGCAAAATCGGTTATATGCTCCACAGGACTTTACTCGGGCGGCGAAAAGCTTGGAAGTGACGGAAGTTTTTTCAGACTTTTAAAAGAAATCGGATATGAAACCGTGAAACTAAGCCCATCTATTGTTCAGCTTAAAACCGAAACCGAGCTTGTCCGTCAGCTTAAAGGAATAAAGATCGACACTAAAGCAACCCTTATGCAAAACGGGAAACCCATCAGAAGTGAACTCGGCGAAGTACTTTTCTGTGATTACGGACTGTCGGGTCCAGCCATAATGAATTTATCACGCGATGCCGCAAGGGCCGACAGTGGTTTTTCGGTTGTGCTTGATTTGTATCCCCTGACCGACACTAAGGCCCTTGCCGAAACTATATACCAACGCCGCCAGACCCTCAAGGACAGACACCTTGAAGAGTTTTTTACAGGTATGCTAAACAAAAGGCTTGGACAAGTTGTGCTTAAACACTGTGGTTATAAGCTTTCAGACAAAGCAGAAGCTCTGACAAAAGACGACTGTAAAAAAATCGCATTCACTCTTAAGGCTCTTGCCTTTAAAATTACGGGAAATAACGGATTTGTAAACTCTCAGGTTACTGCAGGTGGAATTTCCACCGACCAATTTGACAATAAAACAATGATGTCTAAAAAGCATAAAGGTCTTTTTGCTTCGGGTGAGCTGCTTGATATCGACGGTGATTGCGGCGGATTTAATCTGGCTTGGTGTTGGGCAAGCGGTATGCTTGCGGCAGAAGGCTGCACAGAATATTTGAGAGGCTTAAAATGATACTTGTAAATAACATAAAGCTCCCCTTGGATACAGATTTCAATAATTTTAAGTCTGCCCTTAAAAAACACTCCGCCCTTAAAGGTGTCATAATCACTGATGCAAAGCTTTACAAAAGGTCTGTTGACGCAAGAAGAAAAGATGATTTGCATTTTTGCTGCTCGGCATTAATTTCGGTATCGGGCGGTGAAAATAAGGCTTTAAAAAGGCTTAAAAACAGTAAAATATATTTAGAAGAAAAATACGAGTTTAAAACTGTCGAAAACCATTCGGGAGAGCGACCCGTAGTTGTTGGCTTCGGTCCTGCGGGGATATTCGCGGCATACACTCTGGCAAAAGCAGGTCTTAAGCCTATCGTGCTTGAGCGAGGAAAGGCTGTCGACCAGCGAACCGAAGATGTGAAGTCCTTTTGGGAGGGCAAAGAGCTTAATACCGAATCTAATGTACAGTTCGGTGAGGGCGGAGCCGGTACCTTTTCTGACGGAAAACTCACAACAGGCATTAATGACCGTCGCTGCAGAACGGTGCTTGAAATTTTTCACGAAAACGGGGCAAACGAAAATATATTAACCGAGGCAAAAGCCCATATCGGCACCGATGTTCTAGCCCTTGTTATCAAAAATATTCGCGAAAAAATAATCTCCCTGGGCGGTGAAATTCGTTTTTCAAGCCGCCTTGATAAAATCAACAGCAAGGACGGTGCCGTATGCTCTGTTGAGGTTTCAACTAGAGAAAGCAGATATACCCTGCCTTGCGACCGCCTTATTCTTGCAATAGGTCATTCGGCACGCGACACCCTTTATATGCTTAAAGATATAAATATCGAAATGGTTAGAAAGCCTTTTGCGGTAGGGGTCAGAATAGAGCACAAACAGAACGATATAAACCGCGCTCTTTACGGAAACTTCGCAAACCACCCTGCCCTTTCTGCCGCAGATTATAAGCTTGCGGTGCATCTGCCCTCAGGCAGAGGGGTTTACACCTTTTGTATGTGTCCCGGCGGATTTGTTGTTAACGCTTCAAGTGAAAATAAGCGACTTGCCGTAAACGGAATGAGCTATTCACTTAGAGACGGAGAAAACGCCAACAGTGCGCTTTTATGCGAGGTTTTACCTGACGACCTCGAGGGCGACGATGTGCTTGCAGGTATTGAATTTCAGCGAAAGCTTGAACAAGCCGCTTATAATCTTGCCTCTGGTTCGGGCGTACCTGTTCAGACGGTTGGAAGCTATCTTTTCGGCGAGAACACTTCCCCCACAGTAACCCCGACCGTAAAGCCGAGTGCCGTATATACCGACATATCTGAAATCTTCCCCGATTTTATAAATACTTCCTTAAGGGATGGTATAAAGGCATTTGGCATAAAAATTTCAGGCTTTGACAGTAAGGGTGCTGTTCTTACCGCGCCTGAATCAAGAAGTTCTTGCCCCGTACGCATACTGCGCGACAGCAATTTTTGTTCATTAAGCCTTAATCACCTTTATCCCTCAGGAGAGGGCGCAGGATATGCAGGCGGCATAATGTCGGCGGCAGTCGACGGAATTAAAACCGCCGAGGCTGTAATCGACTCTTTTTTGTAATTTTATTGTTATTCATCACAGAAAACAGGCTTTAATTTTTGTTTTTTAGTCTTATTTTACCTAAAATTTAAAAATATTGTTAAAATATAAACGAATGTCTTGCAAATTTTTCTGTTTTAGGTTAAAATATATGAGTAAAAATTTTTAGGAGGTTTATTCCAATGGTTAAAGTTGCAATTAACGGATTTGGCCGTATCGGTCGTCTTGCTTTCCGTCAGATGTTCGGCGCTGAGGGCTACGACGTAGTAGCTATCAACGACCTTACAAAGCCCTCTATGCTTGCTCAGCTTCTTAAGTATGACACTGCACAGGGCGGTTACTGCGGAAGAATCGGCGAAGGTCTCCATACTGTAGAGGCTGACGACGAGGCAGGCACCATCACTGTTGACGGCAAAACCCTCAAAATCTATGCTGAGAAGGACGCTAAGGACCTTCCTTGGGGCGAACTCGACATAGACG
>JAGBUC010000040.1 GCA_017630985.1 Clostridia bacterium | reverse complement strand
TTATTTTGCTTTTATTATTTTTCCTCTCGGTCGTCCATTGTTACGAAATCGAAACCGAGTAGTCCTGTGTCGTCAAGTTCTTCCTCGTTATCCTCTTTGTTTTTGCCTGAGGTTGCAATTTTTACAATAAGGATAACTATTGCGGCAATTAGAAGAACGATAATTGCAACGATTGTTATTGCTACAATTCTTCCGTTTGTGCTTAAGTTGTTTATATTGGCGAGAATATCGTCGGAAGGCACCTGCTCATTAAGCTCGTCTTGATAGACAAAATCTATTCCCTCCGCGCGCTGAATTGTCATTTCCGCCGTGTCCAAACGATAGAGTCCCGTATATGATGACGGTCCCTTTGCATAGATAAGCACAAAATCAGAAAGCTTTGCATCTTCGCTTTTATAAACGGTTACGCTCTGCTCATTCACTGTTATCTCTGTCTCGGTATATCCAACAGGAATTTTCTTCTCTTCGGCAGGCATTATGAAATAATTTACTCCGCCCAAGGTGAGTACGGTCATTTTTGAGAAGCTTGCATCTTTGTTTACAACATAAAATCCGCCGCCGCTTCCGTCAGGCATAGTAAGATAGAGCATAACAATATTATTATCGGTAATAGACGGAACTTCTACGCCGTTATAGATATAGACATTTAGCGTAAATCCGCTTGGTATTATATCCGGAGAAAAGTTTTCTTCAATATACATTGTCTGACCGTCGGCAACGACTTCGGTTTTTGTTGGTTCGTCTGGTGTGTCTGGCGTATCCGGAACCTGACCCGTAGCGTCAAGCCTTGTTATATTTATGGTGTATCTTTTCTGGTTTCCGTTTTCTGCGGTTACAACAAGCACTCGCTTATTGCTTCCGACCTTCATATCCTTACTTCCCTCAACCGTTGCGGTGGCCTTGCGGTCTTCGGTTCTGACATTTACAAGAAGCTCGGTAACATCGTTAGGGATTGTAACGCTGTAGGTTGTAACATCCTTCGAAAACGCAGGGTTTAGTTCTCCTGCAGACACACGCATACTTGCAAGATTAGCGTTAGAGGATGCCGTAGCGCTGGGATTGGTTACGGTAAGGGTTGCGGCACTTCCTGAGAGAGTTTGTTCAACATCATTAGAATCTACATACAAAAGATTTTCAAGGGCAATCTTACAAGAACCTGCCGCAAGAGATTTAAACTGAACACTTTCCTTAAGGCTTGTTTTGCCGGCAGACTGCATAACAATTTTAACCTTGCCGTCTATAAGCTTATTACAATTTTCTCCCGACACAAACTGAATTACATCGGGGTCATAGGTGATATAACCTTCAAGCGCATACATTGCGGAGGCGTTTGAAAAGCTTGCGGTAACAGTTAATGTTTCGCCTATTGCAATACTGTTTTTACTAAATGACAATGATGAGCTTGCAGCAGATGCCGTAAAAACAAGCCCACTAACCATAATGCAAAGTATGGTTGCAAAAATGATTATTCTTTTCAAAAATTTATTCATAACGCTCTCCTACTGTGTTATTTTAGTTAATTCAAGCAAGTGCTTTTGAACTCTTGCAAGGTCTAGAATTGAAATTTTTCCGTCACGGTTTACATCTGCCGCTAAGCTATAACTTGATGAAAGTTTATTTACTTCTAGCAAATGCTTTTGCACCCTGGCCAAATCTATAATACTGATTTTGCCGTCTCCGTTGGTGTCGCCATAGATTACTATGCTATAGGTGTATTTGAGGGTTCCCTTATTGTTGTACACCGAAACCTTATCACCCGTGGCGACAGTTCCTGATGTTTTTTGAACGTTTGAAGCATTAAACAGTTTGGCAGTTCCGTTTTTAACACCGAACTTTGAAAGGAAGGTTTGAGCATCTGTTCCCTCCGAAATTCCGCTAACAACACTTCCGACATTATATGAGCTTTGTATTGTCGGCTCGGGTACCGGCGGTGGATTGTCTGCCCCTTCTTTCCTAAACACCGAAACTATATAATCTGCCTTTTTGCCCGAGGCTGCCGTTACGGTTAGGGTTATTTTGTTCATTCCCGTATTAAGCTGTATTTCTCCCGTTCCTCTAACCGACGCTCCGGAAGGCGCCGTAGCCGAAATATTGATTTTAGATATATAGCTGTCGACTATCATTTCATATTCATTTGTATAAAGCACACCCTGCGTTGCCGAGGCTTGTGCTAAAACCGCCCCGTCAACAGTTATAGAGGTTAAATAATAGTTATTTGCGCCAGACGAGGTTGGCAAAGCGGTGTTATTTGTTTCGGGCATTTGTTTAAATACAGGTATTGCAAAGGTTAACTGCGCATCGGTATTAACTGAGGAATATGCGTTTTTAAGCTTGCCCGTTTCAAGATATGCGCCCTGAACATTGGTCATATACTGATTATAATAAAAGTCAGGAACGATTACATTGAATTTTTTATAATATAGGTTGTCCTGACCGCGCTTTACATAACCGTTAGCGTAGTGCTCGGCTCCGCCTATTATAGACTTGGCTCTGGTGTTCCACGGCCTGCCGAGGTCTCCCTCGCCCTTAGCATATAAAAGTCCGTATTGCACGGCAGAATATCCGCCTTCGGCATAGGCTCTAATATTAAAATAGTTATAATATCCCTCATATCCTGCAACCGTGCCCGAAATACTTCCTCCCTGACCCTGAACGCCTTGCTCGATAATAATACTTGCGGCAAGTACATACGGGCTTACTCCGCTATGCTCTGCAGCCGCCATAATTACGTCGGCATAGGTTGCATATGTGTCCTCAGGAAAGGCTCCCTCCATAAAGGTTCCGTTAAGGATTTTTTGAAGACCCGCTTTGTTTTGTATGCTTGGGTTATACGACTGGTCGAGGAACATATAAATATAGCTTTCGTTAAGGAAATTGCGTGGCTCCATATAATATTCAACGACATCCCGCTCGGCAGTTACCCAGCCGCCCGAATCATAAGGAACATAGCTTCCCTTCTGCCAATCGTAAGCGTATTGCATCATAGATTTCCAGGAGGCCTTGCTGCCCTTTTCTACCAATGATTTTCCAACAACGCTCTCGTTTCTGACAGCCTCTTCCCAGGTCATTGAAAGATGGTCGGCAGTAAAAATCCAGTTTGGGTGCGATGCGTGTAGTTTCCGAAGCAGAGTTTTATAGCTTTCGGGAAAGCCTTGATTATTAAGATTGGTCTCAAAATCGGCATCATAGTCGTATTTAGGAATTTCTTTGACATTAATTATGTAGTTGGTAGCAACATATCCAAAGCCGTTTCCAAAGCCGATTTTATACCAGTTATAATTCCCTCCGGCAACAGCCTCGCCGTAAATTGTGACAGAGTCTCCACTATATAACTTGCCTACATAGTTAAAATTTTGTTCTGGACTCTGGCGCACATTAAGATAAGGGGTTACTTCTTTTACAGTTCCCGTATGGGTCGGTTCTTCAGCAGCGTAAATAATCAAACTATTTAAGCCTATACCAGATATAAACAGCACTATGCAAAGCAATATTGAAATATATTTCTTTAGTGTTTTCATAGCGTTACCTTTCTTTTTCATCATACACCATAATTATATCAATATTAGCACCTTGTGTCAATATAATTCGACGACATTTTACAATTTTATGTAAACCAAATTTTAGGTCATTTGATGTCGAAATAACAGAAAATCCACTATTTCCCTTGACTATTTAAAAGCGTTCTGCTATTATTGTGATGAATATTTTAAATTATAAGGAGTTGGTTTGTTCATGGACGACGGGTGTAGTTTAAGCTTGACATCTGAAGGCCGATTATGTCTTTTAGAGACATTAGTAAACGATAAAGGATTTTTTGACGCGTTATCACAAAATTATGGCACAATAATATTTTTACTTGTGCTATTGGCATTCAGCGCATTTTTCTCCTCTTCCGAGACGGCGATAACCGCGGTCAGCAAAATGCGCATTAAGGCGATGGCAGACAACAATATAAGACCTGCTAAAACCGCGCTTAAGCTGATGAACAATTTTGATAAATCCATCACAACAATTCTTGTGGGAAATAATATAGTTAACATTGCGATGAGCTCATTCTCAACCATTCTTGCGATGCATCTTGGAATTTCTGTCGCAGTTATGACACTTTGTGTTACCGCGACAGTTATTATGTTTGGTGAGGTTCTTCCCAAGACCCTTGCAAAGGAATTTGGCGAACCGTATACACTTAAAATTGCAAATCCGCTTAACTTCATCGGAACGCTGCTCACACCTATTTCGGCTCTCTTTTCACTTATATCCCGTCTTGTGACAAGGCTTTTTGCCAAAACACAGGAACCAACCGTTACCGAAGACGACCTTATAGAAATTATTGAAGATATGGAGGAGGATGGCTCTCTCGATTTTGATGAAAGCCGTCTGCTTTATTCTGCCTTTGAATTTTCGGATGTTTCGGTTGTCGATATTTTAACCGACCGAAGAGATATTATAAGCATCGACTACAGTCTCAGTGAAGAAGAGGTTATTGATATTGTCAAGAATTCTCCTTATTCGCGTCTTCCCGTGTACCGCGGGGAACTTGACAATATTATCGGCGTCTTAAGAACAAGAGAGTATCTTGAAAGTTATTTAAAAGGTCATTCTCCCGACCTTAAAGCCCTGCTTGACACACCATTATTCGTTGCACCTGAAGCTAAAATCGACGAAGTTTTAGCACATATGAAGCATATCCGCAAACCTATCGCTCTGGTTAAAAACCGTTCGGGCAGAGTTGTCGGACTTGTCACAATGGAAGATATGCTCGAAGAGCTTGTCGGCGAAATATGGGACGAAAACGACAAAATTGAAGAAAAGTTCAAGCAGATAGATGAAAACACCTTTGAAATAAGTGCAGACCTTTCGGTTATATCCGCCTTTGAAATGATGGATTATGAGGACTATGACCGTGAAGAGTGCGGACACTACACCCTGCGTAAATGGGTTGGAAGAATGCTCGGCAGAGTCCCCTCTGTAGATTCTCATTTTACCTACCGCCGCCTTGACATAACGGCGCAAAAGGTCTTCAGAGGCCGCCTTATTTCTCTCACCTTTAAAATCAACGAGCCTACTGCGGCGGAGGAAAGTGAGGGTGACGAATAATGGTTATTGAACTTATAGTTATATTCGTTTGCCTTATAGGCTCTGCTTTCTTCTCGGCAAGTGAAACGGCATACAACCTTGCAAACGAATCTCAGCTCGAAAAGAAGGCTGAAAGCGGATTTATAAATAAGCTTTCATATAAGATATGTAAAAGCTATAACTTTGCGCTCACCTCTATACTAATAGGAAACAATATAGTAAACTTTGTGCTATCCTCTGTTGCTACCTCACTGTCATTGGTATTGCTTGTAGAAAGCGGTATCACAGGCGAAAATGTTGCCGCCACGATTGCAACAGCAGTTACAACCATTGTTGTGCTTATTTTCGGAGAAATTGCGCCTAAGGTAATCGCAAATGGCAACTCCAAACTGCTTATTAGAGCGTTTGCCCTTCCGTTGTTTTTCTTTATGATAGTTTTTTCACCCGCAGCATATCTTATCAATCTCATTATTAAACTGGTTGACAAAATATATGTGAATGATGACACAGGGGTTACAACAGACGAGCTTTCGTCCATCATAGAAACAGGCGAGGACGAGGGCTCTATTGATGAGGACCGAAGCGAGCTTCTGCAGTCGGCTATAGATTTTAACGAAACAACTATCAAGGAAATTATGATTCCTCGCGTGGATATGGTTTCAATTGATGTTGGCGACGGCATTTCCGAAATTATAGAAACAGCACTTAATTCCCCTTTTTCAAGAATCCCCGTTTACGAGGACAGCGTTGATAATATCATAGGAATTCTTGTGGTGCAAAAGCTATATAAGGCTCTGATAGATACAAAGCCTGAAGACATCGATTTAAGGGAACTTCTTGTCGAGCCATACTTTATCCATATGACCGTAAAGCTTCCCGACGCGCTTGATGTTCTTCGTGAAGAACGCACCCACATTATGATTGTGCTTGACGAGTTTGGCGGAACAGCAGGTATTGCCACGATGGAGGACATCTTGGAAGAACTTGTCGGAGAAATTTGGGACGAGGACGAGGTAGCTGAGCACGATATCGTTAAAGCCGGTCCCGACAAATATTCAGTTGAAGGCGATATGAATATATACGACTTCTTTGAAGCAATCGATTTTAACGAGGGCGACTTTGAAAGCGAATATACCACGGTCGGCGGATGGGCAATCGAAATGCTTGAGGGCTTTCCCGAAGAAAACGCCTCTTTCCAGTATGAAAACCTTGTCGTTACGATAGATAGTATTGAAGACCATCGAATAACCAAGCTTACCGTAACGGTTAAACCCATAGAAGAAGATGAAGAATAGTTTAAAAAGCCGAGAAGAAAACTTCTCGGCTTTTGTTATATAATAGGGAAAGTAATAACCGTTTTAAACAGGTCTCCGTCTATATCAATGCTAAGGTTTCCGCCCTGAATTTCAACCAAGCTTTTTGCTATTGAAAGTCCAAGTCCGCTTCCCTCGGTATTTCTTGAGGTATCTCCCCTAACAAACCGTTCTGTAAGCTCATCGCCAGAAATTTCAAGAGCCTCTGCAGAAATGTTTTTAAAGGTTATTATAACGGTTTTGTCTTCCAACTTGACCGAAATATAGACCCTTGTATCCTCCTTTGAATATTTACATATATTACCAAGAAGGTTGTCGAAAACACGCCATAAAAGTTTGCCATCCGCCATAATTTCGGTTGCGCTTTTCGGGAAACTATTCACCACAGAAAGCTGTTTTTTGTCAAGCTTTTCACCGTATTCACCCACCGCCTGTAACAAAAGAACATTAACATCAAGAGGCTTGGCTTCAACCTTTATATTGCCCGTTGATGCTTTTGACGCCTCAATTAAATCCTCGGTCAGCTTTTTAAGACGTGCCGATTGCCTGTTAAGCACCTCTAAATATTCCTCTGCCTTATCGCTTGAAAGCCCGTCCCGATTAAGCAAATCTACATAATTCACTATTGAGGTCAGCGGAGTTTTTATATCGTGCGAAACGTTAGCAATAAGTTCTGCCTTCATTCTTTCGCTTTTAACGCTTTGCTCCACCGCCCTTTTTAGTCCTAGTCCTATCCCGTTAAGATTTTCGCCGTGTTCTTTAAAATCGGAAAGCATATAACTGGTGTCCACCTTATAGTTAATGTTTCCGTCGGCTATCTCTCTGCCCGCTTTTTTAAGCCTTTGCATACTTAAAACCAACCACACAAGCACTGCAGAAAGCACAATTTTCTCTATCACCCAAAGAATGATATAATCTTCTACGCCAAAGACCATAAAAATGAATTCTATTGCGGCAAGAACCACCCAAACTAAAGCTGTCTTCCAATAAAGCGGTATCTTTCGGGCGGCGCAAAGTATTATTTCACCCGCTCTTTTTAGTAGCCTTAATATGCGGTATATAAGTGTGTTTTTGAAAATCGTGCGGGCTTTTATTCTTGCGGCAAGGGTATAGAATACCGAACAAAGCAAAGCGGTAGACGCAACGCCCGAAATGAAAAGAGCAATTATAAACAAAGTCTCTTGGGTATACGAAAGCTCCTCCAGAACCGCAACAGCAAAGATTACCAAGGCAACTAACGAAAACGCATAAACTTCTAAGGGAATATTATCGACAAAATTAAGCACTATCCCTTCTTTATCACTCCGTCTTCCCGCAGAGCAACATATAAATATAAGTAGCAACACTTCAATCAGAAAGAAAAGTATTGCAAGAAAAATCAAGGTATACCTTGCCGATACCAGCCAAGCTCCAAATTTGTCGGCATAATAGAGTGAGTCCTTTGCCGAAAGCTCTTTAGCCACTGCGGTTTCGACATAGTATTGCGTCATTTCATCTCCCTCATATACCTCTTGGATATATGAATCGGTACGTGTTGTCGCCTCGTTAGTTTGGTTGCTTAAAAGAATCTCTCCCGCCTCGTTTTTGACAGTAAACAAATAGTTGGTATTTTCTCTCAAAAAATATTCTTCATAATACTGAACCATAGAATCGTTGTTAAAAAGATAGCTGTCTTTTATATAAAAGGTTACATGCGTGTTATATCCCTCAAGAGCATCGTCGACAAGCATATTCTTAAAATATCTTCCGTCGTCGGTATATGCATAGTGGGCCGCAAGGGCGATAATTCCTGCAGTGCTTAAAATAAGCACAGCTGCAAAGAAAACAAAAAGCATCACAGCGGAAACTTTCGCGCCAAACCTTGAAAGCAATTTCTTCATTAAACATCACGCTCCATTTTATAGCCTCTTCCCCACACCACCTTTAAATATCTGGGCTCGGCAGGGTTGATTTCGATTTTTTCACGCAGATGCCTTATATGTACGGCAACTGCATTTTCTGCTCCGTAGGGCTCTTCTTTCCATATCTCGCGGTATATTTCTTTGGGCGAATAAACTCTACCCACACTCTTCATAAGTAGCTTTAAAATATCATATTCGCGAGGGGTAAGCGATACTGTACTTCCGTCAACCAAAACTAACTTTTGCGAATCGTCAAGTAGTATTCCGCCCAACTCTAAAACACTTTCGCTCTTTAGAGAGCCGCCGAGCCGCAAATACCGTCTAAGCTGAGAACGCACTCTGGCAACAACCTCCACAGGATTAAAGGGCTTTGTTATATAATCATCTGCCCCCACATTAAGACCCAAAATTTTATCGGTGTCTTCACTTTTCGCCGTTAAAAGAATAACGGGAATATTCGAAAATTCCCTGATTTTATCAAGTGCGGAAATGCCGTCCATAACGGGCATCATTATATCAAGCAGCGCCAAATGTATTTCCTCTTTTTCGGCTAATTCGACCGCTTCTTTTCCGTTATAGGCTTCAAAAACATTATAGCCCTCGGCAGAAAGATATATTTTTAAAGCGGCGACAATATCCCTTTCATCATCGCACACAAGAATATTTTCCATATGAAATTCCCCCTTTACGATATAATTATAACTTGTATGTCATTAAGATACAAGGTCATTAAAGTTTAAGATATTATTAAGAAACGGCTGTGAACAGGTCACAGCCGTTTTGTCTATTCTTTTGAGGATTTAAAGTTAGGCTCACAAGTAAGATTTACTCCAAGTCTTTTGAAAATCTTTTCATCTATTTGAGAAAGAATAACCGAGGAATGAACCTCACAGCCCCGAAGATTTCCAAGCTGTTCCATCGCCTTTTCGGCATCGGGATTAACAACCGCGCAAATCGACAATGCTATAAGCACCTCGTCTGTATGAAGACGGGGATTTCGGTTACCTAAGTGGTCTACCTTAAGGTGTTGAATAGGTTGAATTGTCTCAGGTGAGATTAAATGAAGCTCGTCATCAAGTCCCGCCAAGGCTTTAAGGGCGTTTAGAAGCAAGGCTGAGGATGAGCCCAAAAGGTCTGATGTTTTTCCTGTAACGATACGGCCGTCAGAAAGCTCTATAGCGGCAGCAGGAAGGCCTGTGAGCGCAGCCTTTTCAAGACAGGGTGCTATAACCTTACGGTCGTTCACAGTAACCCCCGCCTTCTTCATAAGCAGTTCGAGTTTATAAACCGTTTCTTCCTCTGCTTTGCCCTTTCTTAAATCACACAACGCCGTATAATACCGACGGATTATCTCATCGCAGGATGCTTTGCGGACAGCATTGTCATCAAAGATACAATTACCCGCC
This sequence comes from Clostridia bacterium, assembly GCA_017630985.1. Lineage (GTDB taxonomy): Bacteria > Bacillota > Clostridia > Oscillospirales > Acutalibacteraceae > SFWF01. The sequence continues at coordinate 6,741 of JAGBUC010000040.1, read as the reverse complement.
ATATTAACTCCCATATCGGTAGGGGACTTATAGGGGCATTTGCCATAAATTGTTTCGAGCATAGCGGTAACAACGGGGAATATTTCAACATCGCGGTTATAATTAACGGTTGTCTTTCCATACGCTTCAAGATGAAAAGGGTCAATCATATTAACGTCATTAAGGTCTGCAGTAGCAGCCTCGTATGCAAGATTAACCGGATGGTTTAAGGGCAAATTCCAAATCGGGAAGGTTTCAAACTTAGCATAGCCCGCAGCAATTCCTCTTTTATGCTCGTGATAAAGCTGAGAAAGACAGGTCGCCATTTTCCCGCTTCCTGGGCCCGGAGCCGTTATTACAACAAGCTCGCGGGAGGTTTCTATATACTCATTTTTACCATAACCCTCATCGCTTACAACCTTGCTTATATTTGACGGATATCCCTCGATTGCATAATGACGGTAGACCTTAACGCCCAAGCCCTCAAGACGCTTCTGAAAAGCCTTTGCCTGAGCCTGTCCGTTATAGCAGGTCATAACTACGCTTCCGACATAAAGACCTATTCCTCTAAAAATATCGATTAAACGAAGGGTGTCCATATCGTAGGTTATACCAAGGTCGCCCCGCAGCTTATTCTTCTCAATATGGGAAGCATTAATTACAATAACAACCTCAACCTGTTCCTTCATCTGAAGAAGCATTTTAAGCTTACTGTCGGGTTTGAAGCCAGGGAGCACACGCGAAGCATGAAAGTCATCATAAAGCTTTCCGCCAAATTCGAGGTAAAGCTTTCCACCGAATTCTGCAATTCGCTTACGGATGTGTTCAGATTGAGTTTTAAGATATTTGTCGTTGTCGAAGCCTGCTTTAATCATATGCTACCCCTTTAAAACTTATATGATAACATTATAACCTATATATTATATCATTTCAACTTAATTTTACAGAAAAAACAGCCAAACTTTTTTTGGCTGTTTTTGGTATCATATATAAAAGTCTGTCGCAAGCATCACGCAAAATCCAACAAGAAGCGCGGCTGTCGCTCCCCTTTCGCTTCCGTGAGAATGGGTTTCGGGTATCATTTCATCGCTTATTACATAAAGCATTGTGCCACCCGCAAAAGCAAGAGCAAAGGGTAGAATAGCAGCCGAAATGCTGACCGCAAAATATCCCAAAAGGGTTCCTAACACCTCAATAATCCCCGTAGCAAAGGCGCAGAGAAAGGTTCGTGACGGTGAAATTCCTGCAGTTAGCATGGGACCTATTATAACCATACCCTCGGGTATATTCTGGAGGGCTATTCCGCCCGCAACGGCAAGTGCTTCTGCGGTGTTTCCGGCGCCAAAGCCTACACCCGCCGCTATTCCCTCGGGGAAATTGTGTATTGCGATTGCCAACACGAAAAGCAGCACCTTATCGAGCTTATCCATTCCCTCAGGATGTTTTTCCTGGTCTGCCCCCACAACCTTGTGCAGATGCGGTACAAACTTATCTATTATATTAAGGGAAAAGGCTCCACAGAAAATTCCGACGACAGCAATAGGAAATCCGTATTTTCCGCCATATTCCATTGACGGTAATATAAGTCCGATAATGGCAGCGGCGAGCATTACACCGGCCGCAAAAGAAAGTACTATATCGCTGAATTTATGAGAAATGTTTTTAAAGCAAAATCCTAAAATCGAGCCAATAACCGTTGCACCGCCGACCCCTAGTGCAGTTAACAATACAATTTGCAAATAATCAGCCCCTTGTTCATACTATGCGCATTTTTTGATGTTTGCCTTATTTTACTATAAAACAATAAAAACTGCAAGGACGAGTTTCCTTGCAGTTTTTTCATTTTAATTATTTAAGTGCAGCTTTAAGATTTTCAAGCTGTTCGCGAAGCTGTGCGGGAAGCTTGTCGCCGAACTTCTTGTAGTGTTCTTCAATCTCTTCTGCCTCTTTGGTCCAGATATCCTTATCAACAGCAAGGATACTCTTTAAGGTTTCGATATCGAAATCTAGGTCGGTAAGGTCGATATCCTCAGCCTTTGGAACATATCCGATAGCGGTTTCATCTGCATCTGCCTTGCCTTCGCAACGGTCGATAATCCAGTTAAGAACGCGCATATTATCACCAAAGCCGGGCCAAATGAAGTTTCCTTGGTCGTCGGTACGGAACCAGTTAACATTGAAGATTTTGGGAGCCTTGTCGCCAAGCTTTTCGCCCATTTCGAGCCAATGCTTGAAATAGTCGCCCATATGATATCCGCAGAAAGGAAGCATAGCCATCGGGTCGCGGCGAACAACGCCAACAGCACCTGCGGCAGCAGCGGTGGTCTCAGAAGCCATTGCAGAGCCTATAAATACACCGTTGACCCAATCCTTAGATTGATATACAAGGGGAGCACACTTAGCGCGGCGTCCGCCGAAAATAATTGCAGAAATGGGAACTCCTGCGCCCTTATCAAACTCTTCAGAAATGCAGGGGCAGTTCTCAGCAGGAGCTGTGAATCGGCTATTAGGATGAGCCGCGCAGGTAGACTTATCAGCCTTGTCGAACTTGGAAGCATCCCAAGGATTGCCCTTCCAGTCAAGCGCATTTTCAGGAAGATTTTTATTAAGGCCTTCCCACCAAACAGTGTTGTCATTAAGGTCTAATGCAACGTTGGTGAAGATTGTGTTTTTCTTGGTGGATTCGAGAGCATTGAAGTTAGACTTCTCGTTGGTTCCGGGAGCAACTCCAAAGAAACCGTTTTCGGGGTTGATAGCATAAAGACGTCCGTCTTCACCTATTCTCATCCAGGAGATGTCGTCACCTACAGTCCAAATCTTATAGCCCTTCTTCTTAAGATACTCGGGAGGAATAAGCATTGCGAGGTTGGTTTTTCCGCAAGCAGAGGGGAAAGCAGCTGCAACATAGCGAACTTCACCCTGAGGGTTCTGAAGACCAAGGATAAGCATATGCTCAGCCATCCAGCCTTCTTTCCAGCCCTGATATGAAGCGATACGAAGCGCAAAGCATTTCTTGCCGAGAAGGACATTTCCGCCGTAGCCCGAATTTACAGAAATAATTGTGTTGTCCTGTGGGAAGTGACAGATATATCTGTTTTCAGGGTCAACATCACAACGGCTGTGAAGTCCGCGAACCCAGTCATTACTGTCTCCGAGAACATCCCAAACCTTGTTATCAACACGGGTCATGATAAGCATATTGAGAACAACATAAACAGAATCGGTAATCTCTACGCCGATTTTAGCAAGAGGTGAACCGATAGGGCCCATAGAATAAGGGATGATGTACATTGTGCGTCCCTTGTAGCTTCCGCGGGCAATTTTATAAAGCTTGTCATACATCTCATCAGGGTCGCACCAGTTGTTTGTAGGACCTGCTTCTTCTTTGGTTGTTGTGCAGATGAAGGTGCGGTCTTCCACACGAGCAACGTCGTTAGGATTTGTGCGATGCAGATAGCATCCGGGGAGCTTTTCTTGGTTAAGTTCCTCAAGCTCGCCAAGACGGACAGCCTCTTTACGAAGCTCGTCACGCTGCTCATCGCTTCCGTCAACCCAAACAACATTATCTGGGCAAAGAAGCTCTTTCATCTCTTCAAGCCATTTTAATACGGTTTGATTTTTTGTCATTTTAATTTCTCCTTTAGATATTGAATGACGGCGAACGGCCGCATTCAAGACCAATTTTCACCACATACATTATATATTATTTTCCTCATAAAATCAAGTAAAATTCTCAAAAGCTTAACAAATTGTATATTTTATCTTATGGGTATTATTATGGGCATTATACCAGCCTCACTTATATCGACAACAGCATAGCTTCGGCCCGTTTCTCTACCCGAGCATACCGAGCCGGGATTAACAAAATATATACCGTTTGCATATTCTGTTTTAGCGGTATGTGTGTGACCGTAGAGAACAAGGTCGGCTTTTTCATCCAAGGCGTACTTGACAAGTGCCGAAATTCCATTTTTCACATAAAACGGATGTCCGTGTGTAAATAATATTTTCTTGCCGCCAACCACTGCAATATCTGTAGATTTGTAAAAGGAAGCATAATCGCAGTTTCCGCTGACAATATGAAATTCCCTGTCTTTATAAATATATGGCAAATCTTCAATATCTCTTACACAGTCTCCAAGGAAGAAAATATGCTTCGCCTCAGGCTGAGCCTCTATTGCCTTTTCAATCTCGCTCGTACGTCCGTGCGAATCGGAAATAACAAGTATTCTCATCTTTCTCTCCTCATATAAAAATCTTATTCAGCGTATACATTAATATATTATAAATCATATTTGAGGTGATTTCAATGGATAAACGGATAAACCCAGAAAAGCTTGGAAATGCAGTTGGTGCAAATGCAGACGATATAAAAAAAGCGATAAACGGAAACCCGTCAGCACTTATGTCTACTCTTACGCCCGAGGACAGAGAAATGCTAAACGCCCTGATGCAAAATAAGGAAGCGCGTGATAAGCTTCTTTCCTCTCCCGAGGTGAATAAGCTTATTTCTATGCTTATGAACGGCAGGTAATATTATGGATGAATTAACCGAAAAGCTGTCGGCTCTGCTTTCCGACCCGGACGGTATGGAAAAAATAAAAAATATGGCACAAGGACTACTTGGCAGCCAGACTCCTGTCAAGGAAAATCCGCCTGCCCCAAGCGACGATATTGATATTGGCGCGATAACAAGAATTATGTCTCTTATGAAAAGCAGTAGTAAAGAGGACGAAAGAGTTAAGCTTCTTCTCGCCCTCAAGCCAAATCTATCGCCCGAAAGGCAATCTAGAGTTGACAGTGCCGTAAAAATTCTCAAGCTTATAGACCTAGCCCCTCTGCTTAAAGAAGCGGGGTTATTTAACCTGTGAGGTGAATTGTAGATATGGCTGAAATGTCCAGAGAAGAATTTAATCGCCTGAAAGAAGAATCGTCCAAAAGAATTAGGGAAATGTATAAAGGACACAGTATGCCTCCCTACCCGGATTTCATTTCACTTCAAAAGCAAGAAAAGTCTATCCCCGAGACTGTGCAGAAGGTTGTCCCCCCCAAAAAAACTACTCCTGAATACCATAGCCCTAATAATAACTGGCTTCAAGGTATGCTTCGCTCAATTAATTTATCAGAACTTCTTAAAAACCCCGAATCTCTTTTGATTTTGGGGCTTATTATACTTTTAATAAGTGATAAGGCCGATGAAAAATTGGTTTTAGCACTTGTTTTTATAATGCTTTAATGCGTTAAAAATAATTACAAAATTTTAGTAATTTCGACACAAAAATTTTTTTATGTAAACATACACAACCCTTTCTGTTATTAATCTTATCCACCAAGTTATCCACATATATTAAATTGTTTCTTGCGATTAAATGCCTCTTTAGGCTTCAAAAATGTTAATAACTCTGTGGATAGTGTGAATTATTCGTCCCTGAATAATAATACTATATATAATATTATGTAAATCAGTTTGGTTTTCAATTTGCAATTGAAAAAATATTTTTTGGTTTACTAACACAAAATTTTATTATATAATATCCTTAAAATTATGCAGTTTGCAAAGCAGAAGGAAGTGTAAGGTTGAAACTTATCAAAACAGCATTGACATTTTTGCTCTGTTTATTGTTTCTGGTCGGTTGCTCCTCTCAAAAAAATATAGATAACCCCGATAAAATAGCGGCTGAGCTTAAAACCTACTCTAACGAGAATGCTAATTGGGTCGAAATAGATAAGGACAAGCTTTCGGCTTATTTTGGTTTTAACGGTGAAATTTTGTCAGACTTTAGTGTTCATATTAACAGCAGCGAAGAATATTTTGATATAATTGCGGTTTTTAAGCTTTCCGACCCCTCTGGAAAAGAGGAAATTATAAAGGGAATTAATTTTCTATCAACCTACACCGAAGCAAACTATAAAATCGCAAGCGATGCTCAGACGAACAAGATTTCAAACAAAATTGTAGCCGAAGCAGATGATACTATAATTCTTTGTGTTATAGATAACTACGGTCCTATTAAAACCTACCTGACTAAGCAACTCGATGCAAAAATTCTATCATAAAAAAGCAGGACCAAATTGGTCCTGCTTTTATTTTTTGTATTCAAGCATATCCTCTGTCCAGTTTTCAAGAACACCTGCCATATCTTCTGCAATAAGTTTTGCACCGTTTAGGTCGTGTTCAAGATAATTGCCGCACTCCTCGGAGCTTGTCCCTGGTATTTCTCCGCTGAAATCAGAAATAAACCGCATAGCATCCAAAACAGTTTTTATTGCTTCGGTTTTGCTTACCTCATCCCTTGTGAGAAAATAAAATCCCGTTCTGCATCCCATAGGGCCTACATATATAACCTTATCCTGAACGTCAGAGTTTCTGGCAAAGGTTGCAAACAGATGCTCGATGGTATGGGCAGCAGCATATGGTATATAGTCGTTAGCGTTTGGTTTTTTCATACGAACATCATAGGTTATAACATCACCGTCAACACGGGAAATGTACATTCCCTTTCCAATTTTATTGTGGTCGACAGAAAAGCTTGCAATTTTTTTCATAAATTCTCCTATAAAATATGTGACGGCAAATTTGCCGTCACATTAATATTATTACTCTGTAGTGTAATTGTCAAAGTAACCCTGAATAAAGACTATTGGTGTTCCTTTATCGCCGGAGCCAGAGGTTAAGTCGCAAAGCGAACCGATAAGGTCGGTAAGTCTTCTGGGGGTGGTTCCCTCTGACACCATCTGACCTACAAGGTCGCTGTCCTTTTC
>JAGBUC010000039.1 GCA_017630985.1 Clostridia bacterium | reverse complement strand
ATTGTAGCCACCCTTAAAAGCGAGCTTGCCGAGGGTAAGATTTCCCACGCCTATCTTTTTACGGGCACGAGGGGAACAGGAAAGACAAGCTGTGCGAAAATTCTTGCAAAGGCAATAAACTGTATTGCATCGCATGACGGCGACCCTTGTCTTGAATGTGATAACTGCCGTCTTATTGCAGAGGATGGCGCAACCGATATCGTTGAGATAGATGCCGCATCAAACAACGGTGTTGACGATGTGAGGGTGCTTAGAGAACAAATTAACTTTACGCCAAACCGTCTTAAATACAGAGTTTATATAATTGATGAGGTGCATATGCTGTCGATTCAGGCATTTAATGCACTTCTTAAAACTCTCGAAGAGCCACCTGAGCATGTTGTGTTTATTCTTGCTACGACCGAGGTACACAAGCTGCCTGCGACCATTCTTTCCCGCTGTCAGAGGTTTGATTTCAGACGGATTGATGCAGAGAAGATTGTTGAGAGAATAAATTATATTGCAAATAAAGAAGGATTTTCAATAACATCTGCTGCGGCAGAGCTTATTGCTGCTGCTTGTGACGGCGGAATGCGAGATGCCTTATCGTTGCTCGATTTATGCCTGTCTGCGTCCAAGGAAATAACCGAGGAGACGGTTGCCGACGTTTGCGGAATGTCGTCAAACGAGTATCTTAACCGACTATCTGATGCTATACTTTCGTCGGATACATCGTCAGCACTATCGCTGATTGATGAGCTTCATAAGGGCTCGGTTGATATGCTTCGCCTTGCCAACGATATATCGGCGCATATGCGTGACATAATGATTGTTAAAACGGTTAGCGGAGAGAAAAAACCGGTGGTTTGCTCTGCTGCTCAGCTTGAAATTTACAAGCAGAAGGCAGATACCTTTGACATTAAGGATATTATAAGGGCGCTTAATATGCTGTCGGAGGCTGTAAGCCGAATGCAAAACAGCAACCGAAGAAGTGTTCTTGAAATGACCGTTATCAAGCTTTGCTCGCCAGAGCTGTGCGACGATTATGAGTCACTAGAAAAAAGGGTGAGGGCACTTGAAAATGGGGCTCCTAAAAAGGTAAAAGCCACGCCGCTTAAGGCTGAAACGACGGAAAGCCCTGTAAAAGAGCCTGAGGCTAAGGTGGAAGATGTTTCGGTGACAAGCGAACCTGAGCAGTCTATCGTTTCTGATACTGCTGAAAAGCCTATAGAAGAGTGGGGCGAGATACTCAAAGTTCTTGCGCGCGCTTGTCCTCCGATTTGCGGCGTACTTAATGGTTCGAGGGCTTTCATATCGGGCGGATTTTTACTTATAGATGCGCCCAATCCAATGTTTAGGAATATGATAAACTCAAGCAATTCCATATACCGAGACGCTATTCGAAAGGCGGCTACCGAGGTGCTTGGGGAGACATATAAATTGGGACCATATAAACCTAAGAAAGCGGAGGGTGAAAATGACCCGCTTAAAGAGCTTGCCGAGAGGATTAAGCAATTTGACATTCCCAGTAATTAAGGAGAAGATACAATGAAGGTTAGAATTCCGAATAATAACGGCGGTATGAGCCAACAACAGATGCTTAAAAAGGTTCAGCAAATGCAGGAGGATATGGCGATATTGCAAGCCGACCTTGACCAGAGAGAATACACCGCTTCTGCAGGGGGAGACATGGTTACCGTAACTGTTACGGGAAAGCATGAGGTTACTTCTGTTAAAATTAAGCCTGAGGCACTTGAGGAGTGTGAGGGCGACCCTGAAATGCTTGAGGATTTTATTACCATTGCGGTTAATGATGCAATATCGAAGGCTGCAAAGGCAAGTGAAGAAGAAATGGGTGCGCTTACAGGTTCTTTAAATATTCCAGGAATGAACGGACTTTTCTAAAATGGCATATAATATTGTTTCGCTTAACGAGCTTACGGCGCAGTTTAAAAAGCTGCCCGGAATAGGTGAAAAAACAGCACAGCGTCTGGCTTTTTATGTTATTACTGCACCCGAAGAATATGCGACACGTTTTTCTTCGGCGTTATTAAGCGCCAGAAGCAAAATCAGGCTTTGTAAAAACTGTCAGGCATTAAGTGACAGTGAGGTTTGCCCTGTTTGCAGTGATGCGGCGAGGGATACGGGCATTATTTGTGTTGTGAGCGACCCGAAGGATGTGCTTGCTTTTGAGCGCACAAGAGAATACAGAGGGGTTTATCATGTGCTTCACGGGGTTATATCGCCCCTTGACGGAGTAAGCCCTGACAAATTGAAAATAAGGGAGTTGCTTGCGCGGTTGTCGGACGGTAATGTGCGTGAGGTTATTATGGCAACCGACCCCACTGTAGAGGGGGAGGCGACGGCAAGTTATATTGCCCGATTTATTAAGCCAATGGGAATTAAAATTACAAGATTGGCATATGGTGTGCCTGTCGGCGGAAATCTTGAATATGCTGATGAGGTTACTCTGCAGAGGGCACTTGAGGGAAGAAATGAGATTTAGAGGAGTATTATGGTTACACAAAAGGATATTGACAGAATAAATATTCTTGCGAGAAAATCCAAAACCGAGGAGGGTCTTACCCCTGAGGAAAAGGAAGAACAAAAGCAGCTTAGAATAAAGTATATTAACAGTATGAAGGAGAGCCTGATGGGTCAGCTTGGCAGCATTACGGTGGTTGAGCCAGACGGAAGTAAGCACAAGCTGAAGAAAAAAGATGAAAATAGTTGTTCTTGAGGCGGGGGTTATGACCCCTGGCGGACTTTCGCTCGATGTATATAAGCAATTCGGCGAGGTGGTGCTTTATCATACTACCGAACAGCGCGATGTGATAGAGCGTATAGGAGACGCCGACATTATATTACTCAACAAGCTTATAATTGACAAAGAGGTTATGGACGCCTGTAAAAATCTTAAATATATCGGACTTTTTGCAACCGGATTTAACACCATTGATGTTAAATATGCTGCGAAAAAGGGCATAACGGTGTGTAATGCGGGTAACTATTCGACAAATGCTGTCGCACAGCACACGATGGCGCTAATTTTAAACCATTATAATCAGATAGCAAACTATCACAATGCTGTTCAGAACGGTGTTTGGGAAAAAAGCGAGCTTACGACTTTATATGATTTTCCGACCGACGAGGTTTTTGGAAAAACGCTCGGCATAGTTGGTTTTGGAAATATCGGCAGAAGGGTTGCAAGACTTGCCCAAGCCTTTGATATGAAGGTTATTGCAAATACCAGAACACCAAAGATTTGTGATGGCGTTGAGTTTGTTTCGTTCGATGAGCTACTTGAGAGAAGTGATGTGATTTCGCTTCACTGTCCTCTTGATGACAACAGCCGTCTTATGATGAATGCCGATGCGTTTAAAAAGTGCAAGGACGGTGCACTTTTGGTGAATACTGCGCGCGGAGGTCTTGTTGACGAAGAAGCTTTAAAAGAGGCGGTGGAAAGCAAAAAGCTTTCGGGCGCGGCGCTTGATGCGATAACGGTTGAGCCAATGAGAAACTGTGTTTTAAAGGGAGTTGACGGCATTGTTATAACTCCTCATTCTGCATGGGCACCTATGTCGACCCGTATTAAGCTTTTAGGTATCACGGTCGACTGCATTAAAGGGTGGCTTGATGGACATCCTATAAATGTGGTGTCGAGGATATGACAACTTGATATTGACAAAGAAAACCCCTGAGGATATAATTAAATTAGCGAGGACAAGTGTTTTCGTTAGTTTCCCAAAGGGGTGTTTTTATGAAGCTTGATAAAATTATTGCTGAGAGGACAAACAAGGTTTTTTATCACGACGGAGATTGTCTTATTAAGGCGTTTAGCAAGGATTTTTCTCCCGCAGATATTCTGAATGAAGCCCTAAATCAAGCCCGTGTAGCAGAGTCGGGCATTCCGATGCCTAAGGTTCGTCAGGTTACAACCCTTCCCGACGGAAGATGGGCTATCGTTATGGATTATATTAAGGGAAAAACACTTTCTCAGTTGATGAAGGAACATCCCGAAAGGATGGGCGAGTATCTTGAAAAGCTTGTTGGGCTTCAGATGATGATTAATTCCAAGCATGCAAATCTTCTCTCCTCACAAAAGGACAAGTTTAATAGCAAAATTTCTTTGACAAAGGATGTTATTCCCGCAACGGTTAGGTATGAGCTTCATATGCGGCTTGAGGGTATGCACCGTCATAACAAACTGTGTCACGGTGATTTTTGCCCCAGCAACGTGATTGTGGGCGAGGACGGAACAGATTATGTTATTGACTGGTCACACGCAACACAGGGAAACGCCTCTGCCGATGTTGCAAGAACATATTTGACCTTTAAACTAGCAGGAGAAGATACTGCGGCAGAAAAATATATCGACCTATACTGTGAAAAAAGTGATACGGCAAAGCAGTATGTTCAAAAATGGTTGCCGATTGTTGCAGCATCGCAAATTGCTAAGAACAAGAAAGAAGAGAAAGACTTTTTGCTTAGCTGGATTACTATATTTGAATTTGAATAAATAACAAACCGATATCCATAACGGATATCGGTTTGTTATTTAAAGACCCTCACGGGTTCAAGCCCGATATAAAAAAGAAAGCAGAACACCCTAGTGGGCATTCTGCTTTATGGAGCTGGTGGACGGACTTGAACCCCCGACCTGCTGATTACAAATCAGCTGCTCTACCAACTGAGCTACACCAGCGAAACGTGCCTTAATAATATAGCATACACTAGGCAGTTTGTCAAGAAAAATATTTTAAAAAACTTCTTGACATATAACAGTTGCTGTGCTATAATCATTCTTGCTGAAAAGCTAAACTAAATATTTGGGAGAGTTCCCGAGTGGCCAAAGGGGACAGACTGTAAATCTGCTGCTTTCAGCTTCGGTGGTTCGAATCCACCCTCTCCCACCAAAACAGAAACCGACCAACAGGTCGGTTTTTTGTTTTGCGTGGGAGAGGGTTACTTGGATGAGAACTCTTTTTGCCAAAAGGCAAAAAGGTTCGGCGACGCAGCCGCAAAACCGTGATAGGTTTTGCGGTCTGCCAAAGTCTCGAGTAAGGCAAATAATTTTGGGCACCGCTCGGGGCGGTAAAAATTATGCCGACGCAGAGTACCCACCCGACACATAAAAAACAGCACCTGTTTCCTAACCCAGTTTTAGGTGCTTTAATTATTTTACTTCACTGTTTTCTATTGCGTAAATATGTTAGGTATGATATTGCCTATGGTCATAGCAACTATCGATTATTTTTTGACTAATATTGGCAGCAACTCTCAAACTAAGATCTTCACCGTTATAGGCGGTATTTTTATTTATTTTTACTTTTCAATCTGGCTTTTGCCTCTT
>JAGBUC010000038.1 GCA_017630985.1 Clostridia bacterium | reverse complement strand
ATGCTCGCAGAAACCAATACTCAGGAAGTTATGGACCTCGGCGCAGTTGCTCACCTTGCAGCAATCAAGGGTCGCGTTCCTTTCATCAACTTCTTCGACGGTTTCCGTACCTCTCACGAAATTCAGAAAATTCAGGTATGGGATTTTGAAGACCTTAAAGAAATGTGCGATATGGATGCTGTTGAGGCTTTCCGTAAGCGCGCTCTTAACCCCGAGCGTCCTGTAATGCGCGGTTCTCACGAAAACGGCGATATCTTCTTCCAGCACAGAGAGGCCTGCAACAAGTATTATGATGCAGTTCCCGCTATTGTTGAAGAATATATGGATAAGGTTAACGCTAAAATCGGTACCGACTACAAACTCTTCAACTACTACGGCGCAGAAGACGCCGAAAGAGTAATCGTTGCTATGGGCTCTATCTGCGACGTTGCAGAAGAGGTTATTGATTACTTAACTGCTAAGGGTGAAAAGGTTGGTCTTGTAAAGGTTAGACTTTATCGTCCTTTCTCTGCCGAAAGACTTGCTGCTGCTATTCCTGCAACTGCTAAAAAGGTTGCTGTTCTTGATAGAACTAAGGAGCCCGGCGCTCTTGGTGAGCCGCTCTTCCTCGATGTTGTTGCAGCTCTTGCCGCTATGGGCAGAAACGACCTCAAGGTTGTTGGCGGCCGTTACGGTCTCGGCTCTAAGGATACTCCTCCTTCAAGTATCTTTGCTGTTTATGACGAACTCGCTAAGGATGCTCCCAAGGCTCAGTTCACCCTCGGTATCGTAGACGACGTTACCGGCCTTTCTCTCGAAGAAAAGGTTTCTCCAAACACCGCAGCTGAAGGCACCAAGGAATGCAAATTCTGGGGTCTCGGCGGTGACGGAACCGTTGGTGCAAACAAAAACTCTATTAAGATTATCGGTGACCACACCGACAAGTATGTTCAGGCATACTTCCAGTACGACTCCAAGAAGACCGGTGGTATCACCATTTCTCACCTTCGCTTCGGTGATAAGCCCATCAAGTCTCCTTACTATATCAACAAGGCTGACTTCGTTGCTTGCCATAACCCCTCTTATGTACTCAAGGGTTACAAGATGGTTCAGGACGTTAAGCCCGGCGGTGTATTCCTAATCAACTGCCAGTGGACTGCTGAAGAACTTGACAAGCATCTAAACGCTGAAACCAAGCGTTACATTGCTCAGAACAATGTTCAGCTTTACACTGTTAATGCCATCGATCTTGCTGCTTCTATCGGAATGGGCAAGCGCACTAACACAATTCTTCAGTCTGCTTTCTTCGCACTTGCTGATATTATGCCACGCGAGGATGCAATTCAGTATATGAAGGATGCTGCTACCAAGTCTTACCTCAAGAAAGGTCAGGACATCGTTGATATGAACCATAAGGCTATCGACGCCGGCGCTACCGCTTTCGTTAAGATAGATGTTCCTGCTGTTTGGGCAGATGCTTCTGACGATATGGCCGAGGCTGCTTCTAACGGACCTGAAAAGCTTGTCAAGATGGTAGACACCATTATGAAGCCGGTTGCTAAAATGGATGGCGATGCTCTTCCTGTTTCTGCTTTCGTTGACTATGCAGACGGTACTTTTGAACAGGGCGCTGCCGCTTACGAAAAGCGCGGAGTTGCAGTTATGGTTCCCGAGTGGGATAACACCACCTGCGCTCAGTGTAACAAATGTTCCTTCGTTTGCCCACATGCTACTATCCGTCCCTTCGCTATGACCGAAGAAGAGGTAGCTAATGCTCCTGAAAATATGAAGCTCGGCACCAAGCCTATCTTCAAAACTTCTTACAAATATACCCTCGCTGTTTCTCCGCTCGACTGTATGGGTTGCGGTGTCTGCGTAGGCGTTTGTCCCACTAACTCTCTTAAGATGGTTTCCCGTGAGAGTCAGGATAAGGAGCAGGCAGTATTTGATTACTGCGTAGCAAGCGTTACCGAGAAGGCTGACGTTGCATCTGCTGCTAACCTCATCACAAGCCAGTATAAGAAGCCTCTCCTCGAGTTCTCTGGTTCTTGCGCAGGCTGTGCAGAAACCTCCTATGCTCGTCTTATTACTCAGCTCTTCGGCGACAGAATGTACATTTCTAACGCTACAGGCTGTTCTTCCATCTGGGGCGGTCCTGCCGCTACCTCTCCCTACACCGTAGATGCTAAGGGTCACGGTCCTGCTTGGGCTAACTCCCTCTTTGAAGACAACGCTGAACACGGTATGGGTATGTACCTCGGTCAAAAGGCTATCCGCGACCAGCTCATCGAGCAGGTTACCGAAATGGCTGCTTCCGATAAAGCTTCTGATGAATTCAAGGCTGCTGCTAATAAGTACCTTGAAACCGTAAACGACGGTGAAGCTAACGCTAAGGCTACAACCTCACTTGTAGCAGAGCTCGAAAAGGCTGCAGAGGCTGGTTGTCCCGCTGCTCCCGCTGTTCTTGCTAAGAAAGAATACCTCTCCAAGAAATCTGTTTGGATATTCGGCGGAGACGGTTGGGCTTACGATATCGGCTTCGGCGGTCTCGACCATGTACTTGCAAGCGGTAACGATGTAAACATTATGGTATTCGATACCGAGGTTTACTCTAACACAGGCGGTCAGGCATCCAAGGCTTCTCAGATTGGTCAGGTTGCTCAGTTCGCAGCTGCAGGTAAAGCAATCGCTAAGAAGTCCCTTGCTGAAATTGCAATGTCTTACGGATATATCTATGTTGCTCAGATTGCTATGGGTGCTGACCAGAATCAGACCTTAAAGGCTATCAAGGAAGCTGAAGCTTATAACGGACCTTCTCTCATCATCGGCTACGCTCCTTGCGAAATGCATGCAATTAAGGGCGGTATGGTTAACTGTCAGAAGGAAATGAAGAAGGCTGTTGACTGCGGATATTGGAATATGTTCCGCTTCAACCCCGCACTCAAAGCAGAGGGCAAGAATCCTCTTTCAATCGACAGCAAGCCTGCTACCACCGATTATAAGGAGTTCATCCTCGGCGAAGCTCGTTACGCTTCACTTACACGTTCCTTCCCCGAAAGAGCAGAAGCTCTCTTCGATAAGGCTGCCGAAACTTCCAAGGAAGCTCGCGCACACCTCGAAAAGCTTGCTGAACTCTACGGAAAATAAAGCAAATGAAAAACTCCCTTCGTATGAAGGGAGCTTTTTTTGTTTTTAATATTTCACTTGTTTAAAATGCGAAAGTATGCTATAATATCACCAAGAAAATTGCCGAATTCTTCTGAATTCGGTATACTTATGTAAAGGAAACTGTTATGGAAGCAATTATTTATTGGGTTACTTCGGTGTCGGCTGATATCTATGCCGCTTTTGAAAAAATTATATTTTTCTGTGAGGGCATATTTTATAGAACAATAATAAGTATACCATTAGGGAACGAAAAAACATTAGACATTTCATTCTTGGTGCTATTGCTGGTTGCAATGGGCATCTATTTTACCATTCGCACTAAATTTTTGCAAATTCGTCATTTTCCGACAATGATTAAAATCGCCACAGAAAAATCCCAGAAAAGCGATAATAAAGCATTGTCAGGTTGGCAAGCTTTAATCGTTTCAACTGCAACCCGTGTCGGAATGGGAAATCTTGCGGGTGTTGTTGCAGCTATTTCGGTCGGCGGCGCAGGTGCGGTTTTCTGGATGTGGATAACGGCGCTTATAGGCTCGGCAACAGCCTTTGTCGAGGCAACGCTCGCGCAGAAATATAAAGAGCCTGATACACTGTATGGTGGATTTCACGGCGGACCGGCATATTACATACACGCCCTTGTTGAAAAATGGAAGGGCAGGAAAATTCAAAAATCAGTTATCGCAACCCTCTTTGCAATCTCGGGACTTATCTGTTGGTGCGGAATAAGTCAGGTCGTAGGAAACTCTGTAACAGAAGCCTTTTATAACAAATTCAGCATTCCTCCTATTATTACCATTACCGTTTTGGTCGCAATCGCGGCTGTAATCGTACTTCGCAAAAACGCAACCGTTAAGGTTCTTGATATTATTGTTCCTGTAATGGCAGCCTGCTTCTTCCTTATAACATTATTTATAATATTTAAAAATATAACACTTCTGCCTGGCGTTTTCGGTAGAATTTTCTCCGAGGCGTTTGGAATAACCCAAATAGTTGGCGGCGGAATAGGCGCGGTTATTATGCAGGGTGTAAAACGCGGACTCTTTTCTAACGAGGCGGGCTCTGGCTCAGCGCCCTGTGCTGCAGCCGCAGCCGATACAAACAATCCCGCAAAAAGCGGATTTATGCAGGCACTCGGCGTATTTATAGACACGCTGGTTATTTGCAGCTGCACCGCATTTATAATGCTGCTTGTTCCAAGCGAGGTTACTAAAGACCTCAGCGGTATGGCGCTTCTTCAAACCGCTATGGACTATCATTTAGGAGCTTTTGGTGGCGTTTTCGTAACGATAATTTTATGGCTTTTTGCCTTTTCTACCTTTATCGGCGTGCTTTTTTATGCCCGCTCTAATGTAGCTTATGTTTTCGGACGCAGTATGACGGCTCAAACAATCTATAAGGTGGTCGCCCTTGTAATGCTGTTTATCGGCGGACTTGGCTCATATGTTGCCGTATGGGCAATGAGCGATGTTGGAATTGCGCTAATGACCGTCTTTAACGCAATCGCAATAATCCCAATGTGTAAAGAGGCAACCTCAATACTCAAAGATTACGAACTAAAAAGTAAAAATAAATAATAAAACGGCTGCTTTTATCAGCCGTTTTTAACTATCTATTTCTTGCCCGTCTTTAATAAGAAATCTAGGAACTCGTTTTGAAAGTCCACACACGATTTCATAGTTTATGGTTTGAGCCTCTTTCGCAAGTTTTTCTACCGGAAGACCCTCTCCAAATAAAGTAACAATATCGCCCTCTTTAACATCGGCAATATCTGTAACGTCAATACACACCTGGTCCATGCAAACCCTGCCCACAATGGATGCCTCTTTGCCGTTTACAATAACGCTGCCTTTACCGGATAAAATTCTCGGATATCCGTCGGCATAACCGACAGAAACGGTTGCAATCTTCACGGGCTTTTCTGCCTTATATGTTCTGCCGTAGCTTACCGTCTGGTCTTTATCTAATTCCTTTACCATAGAAACAGCCGATTTAAAGGACATAACGGGCTTAAGATTAAGAGTAGGCTTTATATCGACGGAGGGTGTAAGTCCGTAAAGAATGATGCCTGGCCTAATAGCGTCAAGATGCATATTGGGATATAATATAGTTGCCGCAGAGTTACAGCAATGACACATTTCAAACTTTGTGCCGTCTTTCCCCAAAATCTTAATAGCTTTTATAAAACGGTCATATTGACTTAAGGTTTCTTCGCGGTCTGATGGCTCATAGCTGTCAGCCGAGGGGAAATGTGTGAAAATTCCTTTTAAATCAAGTCCTTTAAGGCGCAATACGTCTTTAATTTCTGCAAGTCCGTTAAGCTCTGCACTGCGACAGTCGAAGCCCAATCTGCTCATTCCTGTGTCAAGCTTTAAATGAGCCTCGACAATCTTTCCCAGTTTTTGAGCCTCTAAGCTTAACTTTTGTGCATATTCAAAGGAAAAAACCGTCTGAATAATGCTGTATTTAACAAGCTCGTCTACAAAGGAAACGGGGGTATATCCAAGAATTAAAACAGGTTTATTTATACCAAGTTCCCTAAGCTCTTTGGCTTCATCAATGTTAGAAACGGCAAAGAGGTCGGCACCGCTCTTTTCTAAAAGTTTAACTATAGGGTCAACCGAATGACCGTAAGCGTTCGCCTTTACAACACAGCACACCTTGGATTTTGTTGATTTTTTGATTTCGTTAAAATTATGTATCAGAGCATCCAGGTCAATTTCCGCCCACGCTCTGTGCAGATGTTTCATATAATCTGCTCTCCTTTCGTTCGCCGCCAAGTTTTTCTAAAACCTTTCCTGCAAACGGAATTGCCGCCGCAGAAAGAAAACCCCAAAGCACCGAATATAAAACACAAACCTGCCCTAAAAAATTAAAGGGCACCTTGCTGTAATCCCACACATCAAGGCCGAGCATTAAATTGAAAACCGTCCCGAAAACAAGCTCGGTTACGGTGACAATTATACTACCCAAAACCCCTTTATACAGGATGTGTATATGACTGAATTTCTGCTCTATAACCGAAAAGGCAACAAAGCATAAGCCGCCCGCAATCATCATAGACCAGTGGGAATAGCCTCGCCACACTATTTCTATAAGACCGTAGGAAAACGCGCCAAGTCCAAATATGATTATATAATTTTTCAATTTTCTCGCCCCATTTCACAATTATTGTGCGACGAAGTGCGAGAAATATGAAAATTTTTATCTTCTTCTGCCTCTTGAAAAAATAGCCAAAAGTCTGATTAACTGAGCGACAGACATAAGCACCGCCGCAACATAGGTCATAGCAGCACTGTTAAGGACTTTTCTTGCACCCTTAATTTCAGCGTCGCTTTCAAGAAGATATTGCCCCCTAATT
>JAGBUC010000037.1 GCA_017630985.1 Clostridia bacterium | reverse complement strand
GTTGCAAATAGAAATAAAGTTTGATATAATATTTTAATAATTATATAAAGGGTGGGTGAGAGTGTGCAGTTTAAGCGTTGGAATATAAATGCTATTGATAGGTCGCTTGCGGCGGCTCTTGCCGAGGAGTGTGATATCTCCCCATTTGTTGCCCTTATTGCTGTGGGGAGAGGATATACCGACCCTGTGATTTTGGATGAATTTATGTCGGACGAGGTTATACTTGCCGACCCATACGAGCTTAGGGATATTGAAAAAGCCGCCGAAATCATAAACGAGGCTGTATTTTCAGAGCAAAAAATTGCAGTTTTCGGCGATTATGATGTTGACGGAATAACTGCGACGGCACTTATGTACAACTATCTTAAATCGCGTAATGCGAGGGTTGATTATTATATACCTAGCCGTGAAAATGACGGCTATGGCATAAGCTTTGAGGCAATAGACCGACTTAAAGCCGAGAACACCGACCTTATTATTACGGTTGATAACGGAATTGCGGCTTTGGATGAGGTCAGGTATGCGAAATCCCTTGGAATGAGGGTTGTCGTAACCGACCATCATTTGCCGCAGAAGGAACTTCCCGAAGCTGACGCTGTGGTTAATCCGCATAGAATTGACGATGGCAGTGAATTTAAGGAAATTTGCGGTGTTTTTGTCGCATTTAAGGTAGTTTGCGCTATCGAGGGCAGAAGCCCCGAAGAAATGTTTGCAGAATACGGCGACCTTGTTGCTCTTGGCACGGTGGCTGATGTTATGCCGCTTGTTAACGAGAACAGAACAGCCGTTAGGGTTGGAATCAACCTCATCGCAAACGGGAGTAGAAGAGGACTTTCAGCTCTGCTTAGAGTAGCCGGTGTTGAGGATTATCAGCTTACGGCATCAAAAATGGCGTTTTCGCTTGGACCGAGGCTTAATGCCGCCGGAAGAATGGGTGATGCAGCAAGGGCGGCAGAGCTGCTTATTACCGAAGACGATGAAACGGCAGAGGGATTGGCATCGGTTTTAAATCAGGAAAACATAAGAAGGCAGAGCATTGAAAAGAATATATACAGCGAGGCGCTTGAACTGGTTGAAAAGCACGGTTACAAATTTAACCGTGTTATAGTTGTATCGGGCAAGAACTGGCATTCGGGTGTTATCGGGATAGTTGCATCTAGGCTTAGTGAAAAATATGGACGGCCTGCGATTGTGCTTTCGGTGTCGGATGGGGTTGCATACGGTTCGGCAAGAAGCGTTAAGGGCTTTTCGCTTTATGATGCGCTCAGCGACAGCTCGTATCTGCTTACAAAATACGGCGGACACGAAATGGCGGCAGGACTTACCCTTTATGAAAATTCTATCGACAGCTTCAGAAGAGCAATTAATGAATATGCGATGAAGTTTGAGAGAAGCGTTCCGGAAATAAATATTGAGTGCAAATTAAATCCTGCGGGATTATCGGTTGATTTGGCAGAGGAGATAAAGGCACTTGAGCCGTTTGGAATGGGAAATCCGAGCCCCGTTTTTGCAATATTGGGGGTTAAACTGCAGAGAATATCTCCTGTGGGGTCGGGAAATCATTTAAGACTTGCTTTTTCAAAGGGAGAGACCTCCTTTCAGGCAATGCTGTTTGGCACAACTGCCTCGGCATTTGCGTATGATGTGGGGGACACAGTAGACCTTGCGGTTTCCCTTGATGTTAATTTTTATGGCGGCGGGCAGAACCTGACGGTTAGCATAAAGGAAATGCGACCGAGCGGAATGGACGAGGACGCTGTTATAGAGGCTGTTGACTTATACGAGGCGTATAAATCAGGAATCAGCCAAAATCATTCCGAAATAATTCCAACCAGGGATGAGGTTGTAAGCGTTTATAAACTTTTGCGTCAAAAGCCTTGCTCACTTGACCGACTGATTTGCGCAAAGCTTGGTGAGGTTGGTTATGCAAAGACACTTATCTCTGCGGCGGCGCTTTGCCAACTGAGACTTTGCTCGGTTTCGTCGGCAGACGGAATTTCGGTTATAAGGGCGGAAAACACAAAAGAAAAGGTGAATCTTGAGGATGCACCTATACTTAAAGAACTTAAGGGGGGATTTCTTTGATGCTTGAACAGAAATATGAAAGCAATTATTCTCATCTTGTATCGCTTTTAAACGAACAGGGTACCGAGCATAATCTGGAGCTTATCAGAAAAGCTTTCGAGCTTTGTGTTGAGTCACATAAAGGACAGTTTAGAAAATCGAAGGAAGAATTTTACATTCACCCCTATAGCGTTGCGAAGATTATAGTTCAGCTTGGAATGGACTCCGAGTCGGTTGCGGCGGCACTTCTTCATGACGTGGTTGAGGATACCGAGGTTGAGCTTGAACAGATACGCTCGATGTTCGGTGATGATGTTGCGCTGATTGTTGACGGGGTTACAAAAATCGGACGAATTCAGTATATTTCGCGTGAGCAGCAACAGGCAGAATCTCTTAGAAAAATGCTTATTGCGATGGGTAAGGATATAAGGGTTATTATTATAAAGCTTGCCGACCGTTTGCACAATTTGCGCACGCTTGATTCTCTGCCCGACCAGAAGCAGAGGGATAAGGCACTTGAGACCATAGAAATATATGCGCCGATTGCGCACAGACTTGGTATCAGGGCGATTAAGGATGAGCTAGAAGACCTTGCGATTAAGCATCTTGACCCTATTGCATATCATGAAATTGAAAATTTGCTTACCGCGAGAAGAAATTTTCGCGAGGGAACGCTTAACGCTTTAAGAGAGAGAATTGAGGAAAGACTTAAAAAGGAGATGCCCGAGGCTAATTTTGTGCTTCAGTCGAGGGTTAAGTCTATTCCGGGTATTTACAGAAAGATGTTCATTCAGGGTAAGGATTTCGATGAGATATACGATGTTTATGCCCTTAGAATTATCACTGATACTGCAAATGACTGCTATAACGTGCTGGGTATTATGCACGATATGTTTAGACCTATTCCAAACAGGTTTAAGGATTACATTTCGACACCGAAGCCTAACATGTATCAGTCGCTTCATACTACCGTAATAGGCAGGGAGACGGTTCCCTTTGAAATACAGATTAGGACCTTTGATATGCACCATACTGCCGAATTCGGAATTGCGGCGCACTGGAAGTATAAAGAAGGGGTAACCTCCAGAGACAAGGGTATGGAGGAGAGACTCGCCTGGATTAGACAAATTCTTGAGAATGATGCTGACGATTCGTCAGACCTTATACGCACAATTAAGGTCGACCTTTCGCAAGAGGATGTTTTTGCCGTAACACCGAAGGGAGATGTAATTAATCTGCCCGCGGGGGCAACGGTCATCGACTTTGCTTTTGCTATACATTCGGCGGTTGGCGTTCGAATGGTGGGCGCAAAGGTTGACGGAAAAATCGTACAGATTAACCACGTTATAAAAACGGGTGAGGTCATCGAGATTTTGACCACAAATCAGGCAAACAGAGGTCCGTCGAGAGACTGGCTTAACATTGCGGTTACAAGCTCGGCAAAGGCGAAGATTCGCTCTTGGTTTAAGAAAGAACGCCGAGAAGAGAACATTGAAACCGGAAAAACTGCTCTCGAGACTGAGTTTAGAAGAAACTCTGTTGTGCTTCCTGAAAAGGAGATGCGCGAGTTTCTTGAGGATGTTGCTAAAAAGCAGAAATGCGCAAATGTTGATGAATTGTATGCCGCGATAGGCTATGGCGGAATTTTCCTTGAAAAGCTTGTCCCGAGGATTAAGGAAGATTATCAGAAGCTTATCAAATCGAACAGTCAGCCGTCGGTTGAGGAGTATATAAAGAAGCATACAGTGAAAAGCCCAGAGGGCGTTATTGTCGAGGGAATTGACAACTGCCTTGTTAAGCTTTCAAAATGCTGCGCTCCGCTTCCGGGCGACGACATAATCGGCTTTATAACAAGGGGACACGGTGTATCAATTCATAAGCGTGACTGTGTTAATGTACCCGAAGAGATTGCAAAGAGCGCCGAACCTGACCGCTGGGTTAAGGCTTATTGGGCAGATGAGGCAAGGGCAAACTTCACTTCGACCTTGCAGATTTCTGCCATCGACCGAGACGGTCTTTTAGCCGAGGCTACAAACGTGCTGTTTAATATGCGCGTGGGTCTTCATGCCGTTAATGCGCGTGCAGTTAAGGGCGGAAACTGCGCTATAAGCGTGACGATTTCTGCCGCCAGCGTTGAGCATCTTAAGAGCATTACCTCAAAGCTCCAAAAGCTTGAAGGAGTTTATTCGGTTGAAAGAATTAATCAATAGGATTGTGTTATGAATATTAGAAAATTTTCTTGCGGTCCGATGGGGGCAAACTGTTATTTACTTGAAAACGAGGATTTTGCCGCCGTTATCGACCCGTCAGAGTTGATTGAATGCGCGGTTGAGCTTTTAAAAAGCAAAAAAAAGGATAAGTATATTCTGCTTACCCATTGCCATTTTGACCACATTGCTGCGGCGGGCAGACTTCGTGATGAGACCGGAGTGCCGATATATGTGCATAGGCTTGATTTTGACGCGGTCAGTGACCCCAATATTAATCTCTCGGGGATTTTCGGATTTCCGATAGATAGTTTTAGTGCTGACAAAAGTCTTTATGACGGGGATACGCTTTCTGCAGGTCAAGAAGAAATCAGGGTTATTCAAACGGCGGGTCATACGGCAGGCTCGGTCTGTTATATGGTAGGGGATGTTCTTATAAGCGGAGATACCCTTTTTGAGAACTCGATTGGAAGAACCGATTTCCCGACCAGCGATGTTACCCAAATGAAGAACTCGCTTGACCGCCTTTGCCGACTGCCAGATGAGACCAAGGTTTATTCGGGGCACGGAGACGAGACGACCATTGGCAGAGAGAAATTAAATAATCCGTATTTAAGGTATTTTCGATGAATTTATGTAATATAAACCACGGTTTTAACTATGAGCTTGAAAAGCTTTGCAGAATATTTATGCCGTATGAAAAAATCAATATATTAAACGAGATAAAGCCCGATGAGGTCTATGCGGTATGCAGACTTGAAAGAGAAAGCAAGGAGGCGAGGGCAGAGCTTTTTGCCTATGGCAAGGAGTATACTTGCGGGTCAAGATTTGAGGGAGACGGAGACAAGGATGCCGAGCTATGCCTTGCTTCCTGCCTCTACAGATGCTTTTCCAAGGCAACGGGATATACAGCCGAATGGGGACTGCTTACGGGGGTACGCCCTGTTAAGCTTTACTCGAGAATGTGCAGAGAGGTTGGAAAAGAGGAAACCGACCGATATTTTAAAGAGAGGCTTTTTGTGTCGGAGGACAAGATAAATCTTTGTTACAGCACGATGGAGCCTGAGGAGAATATTATTGCGAAAAGCAGACCGCAATCCTTTAGCCTTTATGTTTCGGTGCCCTTTTGCCCGAGCAGATGCTCCTACTGTTCGTTTGTTTCACATTCGGTTGACAAGGCTGATAAGCTGATTGAACCGTACTGCGAACTTTTGTGCAAGGAGATTGCAGAGACTGCAAGAATCGCAAAAGAGAACAAACTGAAACTTGAGACGGTGTATATCGGGGGAGGAACCCCTACGGCTTTGTCTGCCGAACAGCTTAGAAAGGTTATGTCGGCTATTGCTGAGAATTTTGACCTTTCGGGGATTTTGGAATATACGGTTGAGGCGGGCAGACCCGATGCGACCGATAAGGATAAGCTTATCGCGATTAAAGAGGGCGGCGCGACCCGTATCAGCGTAAATCCCCAGACCATGAATAATTCGGTGCTTGAGGCTATTGGCAGAAAGCACACGGCAGAGCAGACGGTTGAGACGTTTAAGTTGGCGCGTTCGCTCGGCTTTGATAACATAAATATGGACCTTATTGCAGGGCTTCCGACCGACACGCTTGACGGTTTTAAGCGTACGATTGATGAGATTCTTGAGCTTGACCCCGAAAGCGTTACTGTACATTCGCTGTCTATCAAAAAGGCATCGGGAATTTCGGCATCGGGCGCATTCCCTGATGCTGAGGTTGGAAAAACCGCATCGGATATGGTGAGGTATGCCAAGGATACCCTTGAGGGCAGTGGAATTTTACCATATTATATGTATCGACAGAGCAAGACGGTTGGAAACCTTGAAAATGTGGGATATGCAAAGAGGGGAGCCGAATGTCTTTATAACGTTTACATAATGGACGAAACCCACACTATTCTTGCCTGCGGTGCCTCGGCGGTTACAAAGCTTAGGGAGCCTGACGGGCCGTTTATTGACAGAATTTATAATTTCAAATACCCTTATGAGTATATAAGCCGTTTTGACGAGCTTATAGAGAGGAAAAAGGGGATAACGGAATTTTACCGTCAGTATAAGCATACAAAATAATCTTGCAATAAAAATCACGGCTGCGAAATTACCGCAGCCGTGCTAATTTTTGTTGTATTAAGGTGGTGTAATTATAATTCTTCTGTGATTTCAAAAAGGTCGTCTGGTGTGCAGTTGAATAAAATACACATAGTTTCAATATTTTCGTAGCGAATAGATTTGGTTTGATTATTAACCATTTTATTAAAGTTTTGATAACTCATACCAAGCTGTTTATAAAGCCAATATTTTGTTTTGTTATTTTCTTTTAATAAATCTAATACTCTTAATTTTATCATATGATACTACCTCATAACTTATCTTTTTATTAGATAGTATCCCAAAATAATACTTTACATATAGACTAATGCATTATATAATGCAAACAAAATATAAAAAAGGGGGAATATGCTGTGGAGGATTATAAACAAATGTATCTGACCTTGTTGGACGGGGTTGAAAAAGCGATGGAGACGCTTATAAGTGCGCAGAGGGCTTGCGAGGAACTTTATATAGACACAGATACGGACGATGAGGAAAAGGTTATTTTTGCTTATTTCGACAAATTTCAGCACAAAAATCTATCATATATTAAAATTACGAATGATTTTGTATTGATTTAATAGATTTCATACAGTATAATAAGAACGTGGTTAACCTAATCCGAGGAGGAACAAAAAATGAAAAATCAACCAACAGTAAAAAGACCTATTAAGGCAATTCAGTTCGGAGAGGGCGGATTTTTGCGCGGCTTTGCAGACTGGATGCTTCAAAAGCTTAACGACATGGGTGAATTCAACGGAAATGTTGTTGTGGTTCAGCCGATTGAGCAGGGTATGTGCGATATGCTCAGCGCACAAAACTGCCTTTATACACACATAATTCGCGGCGCAGAGGGGGTTGAGACCACAAAGGTAGATGTGCTTTCTCATTGCGTTAAGCCGTATGAGAATTTTGAGGAGTATTTAAGTCTTGCGGACAACCCTGACACCCGTTTTATTATTTCTAACACAACCGAATCGGGTATTGAGTTCCGTGACACCGACAAGGCAGACGATGTTCCGCCTTCAACCTTCCCCGCAAAGCTTACTCTTCTTATGAAGCGTCGTTTTGACAAGGGCCTTAGGGGATTTATATTCCTACCCTGTGAGCTTATTGACCGCAACGGCGATAACCTTAAAAAGACCGTGCTTCAGTATGCGCAGCTCTGGAATTTGGGCGATGACTTCAAGGTTTGGGTAGAGACAGAAAACGTTTTCTGCAACACCCTTGTTGACAGAATTAACACAGGATATCCGAGAGATGAGAAAATCGAGCTTGGATATGAAGATAATATGGTTAACACCTCAGAGTATTTCCATTTGTGGGTTATTGAGACCGATTATGACATAGAGAAGGAGCTTCCTTTCTCTAAGGCCGGTCTTAACGTTATTGTTACAAAGGATGCTTTAGAGCGTTACCGAACAAGAAAGGTTAGAATTCTTAACGGAGCTCACACAGCAATGGTGCCCTTTGCTCTGCTTGAGGGCTTTGACACGGTTAAATCCTGTATGGATGACGAGAAGATGCAGAGCTTTGTCAGAACCTGCCTTTTCGAAGAGGTTATTCCTACGCTTAATATGGACAAGAAAGAGCTTGAAGAGTATGCCGAAAATGTTCTTGTTAGATTTTCTAACCCATATATCAAGCACTATCTTTCCTCCATTGCGCTTAATTCCGTAAGCAAGTTTAAGGTGCGCGTACTTCCGTCCGTTTTAGGATATAAAGAGACCTTCGGAAAGTATCCTAAAAATCTTATC
>JAGBUC010000006.1 GCA_017630985.1 Clostridia bacterium | reverse complement strand
CCGAGCTCCCAAGCCACATATACGAAGAAATGAAGCACTTCTTTATGGTATATAAAGAGCTCGAGGGTAAAGAAACTGCAGTAAACGAGGTTAGCGGCCACAACGAAGCCGAAGGAATTATAGCCCATGCAATCGACGGTTATATTGAAAACTATTGTAAGTAAAAAAACAGAGTGAGCATCTGCTCACTCTGTTTTTTTATTACTCATCTTTTCCGCAACAGCGTTTATATTTTTTACCGCTTCCACAGGGACAAAGCGCATTCTTGCTTACAACACCCTTACCCTTAACAGTTTTTGTATCTCCCGTAGAGGTTTCCTCAGCAACCTTTTCTCTCTTTATATCCTCATTCTTTTTGACCCTGACCGTAAGCACCAGCTTGGCTGTCTGCTCGCGAATTGAATCGGTCATTGCCGAGAACATATCATATCCCTCGTTTCGATAAGCAATAACAGGATTATGCTGACCGTATGCACGAAGATTAATACCCTGCTTTAATTGGTCCATAGCATCAATATGCTCCATCCAGTTCATGTCAACGCTCTTAAGAAGCATAACGCGTTCAAGCTCTCGCATAACGCCCTCGCCATACTCCTCTTCACGCGCCGAATAAAGAGCCCTCGCCTTTTCTTTAATTTCCTCCGCAACATCACTCGGCTCTAAATTATTAAGGTCATCGGTGGTGTATTTAAGGTCATCAGCGGAAATAAGCCAACCGCTGAAAAATTCGCGAAGCCCGTCAATATCCCAATTATCACTTATATCGTCATTAAGACGTGCATTAACCTCTCCGTCGATAAAACCGTCAATCATTTTAAGTACGGTATCTCGAATATCCTCGCCGTCAAGCACCTGATTTCTCTGCTTATAAATAAGCTCGCGCTGTCTGTTCATAACATCGTCATATTCAAGCACTGTCTTGCGTATTGCAAAGTTTCTGCCCTCAATTTTCGCCTGTGCGCTCTCAATGGTCTTTGAAAGCATTCCGTTTTGAAGAGGCATATCCTCTTCAACCTTTAGGGTGTTCATAATGGCCGTCATTCTCTCTCCGCCGAACAGACGCATAAGGTCGTCCTCAAGCGCAACATAAAAACGCGTACAACCCGCATCACCCTGACGTCCGGCACGACCGCGAAGCTGATTGTCAATACGGCGAGACTCGTGACGCTCTGTACCTATAATGAAAAGTCCGCCCGCCTGCTTTACCTGTTCGGCTTCGGGCGCAATCTGCGCCTTAAAATCAGCATAAAGCTCAGCATATTCGTCCCTTGCCTTTAAAATTTCAGCATCCTCAGTATCAGCATATCCGGTTGCCTCAACAATAAGCTCGTCGCTATATCCTCTGTGCTTAAGCTCTGCCTTTGCAAGATATTCCGCATTACCGCCAAGCATAATATCGGTACCGCGTCCTGCCATATTAGTAGCAATGGTAACTGCGCCGAATTTTCCCGCCTGAGCGATAATTTCCGCTTCCTTTTCGTGATGCTTTGCATTAAGAACATTGTGTTTAATGCCTCTGCGCTTGAGCATACTGCTAAGTATTTCAGATTTCTCAATGGTTATTGTGCCGACAAGTACAGGCTGACCTTTGCTGTTACACTCGGCAATCTGGTCTATAACCGCGTTATATTTTGCTCTCTCGGTTTTATATACAACATCGGGCTCGTCTATTCTTATAACCGGCTTATTTGTCGGAATTTCAATTACGTCAAGCTTGTATATTTCGCGGAATTCACCCTCTTCGGTCATCGCAGTACCGGTCATTCCCGAAAGCTTATTGTACAGACGGAAAAAATTCTGGAAGGTAATAGACGCGAGTGTTTTTGATTCGCGTGCGACCTTAACCCCTTCCTTTGCCTCTATTGCCTGATGAAGACCCTCGTTATATCGGCGTCCAATCATAAGACGGCCGGTAAACTCGTCAACGATAATAACCTCGCCGTCCTTAACAACATAATCAACATCGCGTTTCATAATTCCGTGAGCGCGAATTGCCTGCTGAATATGATGTGAAATTGTCGTATTGTCGGCATCGTTAAGGTTCTCAATTCCAAAATATTCTTCGGCTTTTTTAACGCCCGACGGGGTTAGTATACAGGTTTTTGCCTTTTCATCAACAACATAATCTCCGTCAAAATTCTGCTCTTCGTCGGAAATTTTATCATTAGTTTCCTTAACCTTAACACATTTAAGTCCCTTTGCAAAACGGTTGGCTTTTGTATAAAGGTCGGTAGATTTGTCTCCCTGACCCGAAATTATAAGAGGGGTTCTCGCCTCATCAATAAGTATCGAATCAACCTCGTCGACAATTGCAAAACTGTGTCCGCGCTGAACGCGGTCCTCCTTGTATATAACCATATTGTCGCGCAGATAATCAAAGCCCAACTCGTTATTGGTACAATAGGTAATATCAGCCGCATAGGCAGCCTTTTTCTCCTCTTTGCTCATCCCGTGAACAATAAGACCTACCGTAAGGCCCATAAAACGGTAAAGTTTGCCCATCCACTCGCTGTCACGCTTTGCAAGATAATCGTTAACCGTAACTATGTGAACACCCTTGCCTGACAGCGCGTTAAGATATGCAGGAAGGGTTGCAACAAGCGTCTTACCCTCACCTGTCTTCATCTCGCTTATTCTTCCTTGGTGAAGAACAATACCGCCAAGAATTTGAACCGGAAAATGCCTCATTCCAAGAACGCGGTCTCCTGCCTCTCTGCAGGCGGCAAATGCCTCGGGAAGAATGTCGTCCAGGGTTTCTCCCCTACTTAACCGTTCCTTAAATTCGGCAGTTTTTGCCTTAAGTTCCTCTTCAGAAAGGGCTTTATATTCTTCTTCAAGACCAAGTACCCTCTGCTGTAAAGGTATTATTCTCTTGATTTCCTTTTCACTGTAATTGCCGAAAAGTTTTGTAATTAAACTCATTTTTCAACCTCGCAATAAACATCAATTAAAAGTATTATACTAGAAATACTTGAAAAAATAAAGTATAAATTGTAAAATGATAAAAAAAGTGTTATAATAACACCACAATCGCTTGCCTGAGGTGAAATTTATGGAATTTAAAGATTTTAAGAGAATTGTAATCAAGGTTGGCTCGTCAACCCTTACATACGAAAACGGAAAGCCAAATCTAAGAAGAATTGAACAGCTTTGCCGTGTCGTGTCCGACCTTAAAAACCGCGACATAGAGGTTATAATCGTCTCGTCTGGCGCGGTTGCCGTCGGTGTCAATAGGCTTGGTCTCCCCTGCCGTCCGTCCGACACTAAAGGAAAACAGGCTGCGGCCGCCGTCGGTCAGTGCGACCTTATGAGTATCTACGACCGAAACTTTGCAGAATATGGATATGTTTCGGCTCAAA
This sequence comes from Clostridia bacterium, assembly GCA_017630985.1. Lineage (GTDB taxonomy): Bacteria > Bacillota > Clostridia > Oscillospirales > Acutalibacteraceae > SFWF01. The sequence continues at coordinate 1,607 of JAGBUC010000006.1, read as the reverse complement.
TCCTTTTAAACCGCGACGTTATTGAGCACGAAGACCGTAAAACAAATGTTATTAATACCTTCGGAGCCCTGCTAGAATTCGGCGCCGTACCGATAGTTAACGAGAACGACTCGGTCTCGATTGAAGAAATCGTCTTCGGCGATAACGATAACCTCTCGGCTATAGTCGCCTCTCTAGTAAATGCACAAGGTCTTATAATCCTCACCGATATCGACGGCTATTACGACGACGACCCGCGCGAAAACCCCAATGCCAGACTTATACATAGCCTCGACGCCATCACCGACGGGATGATAGAAGCTGCAGGCGGAAACGGCTCAAGCCGAGGAACCGGAGGAATGAGAACCAAGCTTGAAGCCGCAAAATTTGCAGGCGAACGCGGAATCGAAACAATTATTATGTCGGGTGATAACCCCAAGAAAATTTTTGATATCTTCGACGGTCACTTTGTCGGAACTCATATAAAGGTGAAATAGTATGAATTCTCTAACACAACTTGGCATAAACGCAAAAACTGCCGCGCGGTCGCTGGGCCTTGCCTCGTCACCCCTAAAAAATGATGCCCTCTTAGCAGTCGCTAAAGCTTTGCGTTTAAGCTCTGACGAAATTATAAACGAAAATCAAAAAGATTTAAATGAAGCGCGTAAAAACGGTACAAGCTCTGCTATGCTCGACCGTTTGATGCTTGACGAAAAACGAATTTCTGCTATTTCCGAGGGCATAATAACATTAACAAAGCTAGACGACCCTGTAGGAAAAATTTTAAACGAAACAGTCCGTCCAAACGGAATTAAAATAACAAAAATTTCTTGTCCTATGGGTGTAATCGGCATTATATACGAGGCTCGCCCGAACGTCACGGCAGATGCCGCAGCTATCGCGCTCAAGTCAGGCAGCGCGGTCATTTTGCGCGGAGGCAAGGAGGCAATAAACTCAAATAAAAAAATTGTCGAAATAATGCGTTGTGCAATTGCCTCGGTCGGCATTGATGAAAATGCAATCCAACTCGTAACCGACACCTCACGCCAGTCGGCTACAGACCTTATGACCCTGAACGGCTATCTTGATGTCCTGATTCCGAGAGGCGGTGCAGGTCTTATAAAAGCGGCGGTCGAAAATTCAACCGTCCCCGTAATCGAAACAGGTACGGGCAATTGCCATGCCTTTGTAGACAAAACAGCCGATATCTCTATGGCAATCGAAATTGTCTTTAACGGTAAGGTTCAGCGCCCCTCGGTCTGCAATGCTCTAGAAAGCCTTCTCGTCCATAAGGATATCGCAGAAAATGCACTGCCCAAAATCTGCTCAAAGCTTAAAGCCGCCGGTGTAAAAATTATCGGATGTGAAAAAACGGTTGATATTTTACCCTATGCAACCCTTGCCTCTGAAAACGACTTTGCAACCGAATTTTTAGATTATAAAATTTCTGTAAAAATAGTTGATGACATAGATGATGCAATAAACCATATTTCCAAATATTCAACCCATCATAGCGAGGTTATCATAACCGAAAGTTCCGAAAATGCTGCGAAATTCACCACCGCAATCGATTCTGCCGCTGTTTATGTCAATGCCTCGACTCGTTTCACCGACGGCGGAGAATTCGG
>JAGBUC010000036.1 GCA_017630985.1 Clostridia bacterium | reverse complement strand
TAAAAATCTTATCTTCGCGTTTGCAAAATTAATTGAGTTCTATAAAAAAGGAACACCTAACGATGCGCCCGAAATTATGGAATTTATGAAAAACGCGAGTGTGGAAGAAATTTTGGCAAATGAGTCTCTTTGGGGCAAGGATTTGTCTGATATGATTGGAGAGTTTTAATTATGCAGATACATCCGTCTGATAATGTTGAGGTCCGCGACGACGGACACAAGTATGCTCTATGCGAAATTGCCGAGGGTCAGGATGTTGTAAAATACGGCTTCCCGATAGGCGCGGCAAAGTGTGACATACATAAGGGAGACAAGGTTTCGCCCGAAAATTTACGTTCTAAGCTTGCGGGTATAGGCGACTGGACCTATGAGCCCTGTCAAACGGCTCCCGTAAATACAAAAAGCGCAACCTTTAAGGGATATGTTCGCAAAAACGGCGACGTTGGAATTAGAAACGAGCTTTGGGTTATACCGACGGTTGGCTGTATTAATGATGTTGCAAAGGCGATAGCTTCAAGGTCAGGCGCAAAGGCACTTTGCCACCCCTACGGCTGTTCTCAGCTTGGCGGAGACCTCCTTACAACCCAGAAGGTTTTATGTGGTCTTATCCGTCATCCTAACGCGGCTGCCGTATTGGTGCTTGGTCTTGGCTGTGAGGAGAACGGCATTGACCTTATGAAAGAGCAGCTTGGCGAATATGACAGTGAGAGGGTTCGTTTCCTTAACATCCAGGATTGTGAAGACGAGATTGCCGAGGGCGTTAAAATTGCCAAAGAATTAAATAAGCTTATAAAGAAGGACAAGAGGACCGAGGTTCCTCTTTCCAAGCTTAGAGTTGCAGTTAAGTGCGGCGGAAGCGACGGATACAGCGGAATTACTGCAAATCCGCTTGTGGGAAGGGCTATGGAGCGTTTTGCTGCCTTTGGCTCGACCGTTCTGATGAGCGAAATTCCTGAGGTTTTCGGAGCAGAACAGCTTTTGCTTTCAAGAAGCAAGGATAAGACCGTTTTTGATACCGCGGCAGATATGATTCGCGCTTTTCGTCAATATTTTATTGACCACGGAGAAGGTATTTCCGACAACCCGTCTCCTGGAAATGTTGCGGGCGGAATTTCAACCCTTGAGGAAAAGTCGCTTGGATGTGTGCAGAAGGCCGGAAATGTTCCGCTTTGCGGCGCGTTGAGTTTCGGCGAGGTACCAGAAAGTGACGGTGGACTTTACCTTGTTAACGGACCGGGAAATGATATGGTTGCGGTTACAAATCTTGCGGCTTCGGGCGCACATATGATTTTGTTTACTACAGGCCGTGGCACACCTCTTTCGGCACCCGTTCCAACCCTTAAAATTGCTACAAATTCTGTTCTCGCAAAACGCAAGCCCCACTGGATTGACTTTAATGCAGGGGTTCTTCTTGACGGAGAGGATATGGATAAGCTCAGCGGAGAGCTGTTTAAGCTTTGCTGTGATGTGGCAAGAGGAAAAGAGCCCAAGAGTGAAGAAAAGGGTTATTATGATATTGCGATATTTAAAGACGGCGTAACCCTTTAATTTTTACACAAGGAGAAGCTATTATGAGTTATATTCGTGAAGATTTTTTACTTACAACAAAAACCGCAAACGATTTGTATTACGGATATGCCAAGGATATGCCGATTTTCGACTATCACTGTCATCTTCCTGAGAAGCAAATTCTTGAAAACAACCCCTTTTCCGATGTGTTTGAAATATGGCTTGCGGGCGACCATTATAAGTGGCGTTTGATGAGAAATTTCGGCATTAACGAAGAACTTATCACAGGAAATGCTTCCAATAAAGAGAAGTTTTTAACCTACTGTAAGGTGCTTGGAACTGCTTTCGGTAATCCTCTTTATCATTGGTCTCAGGTTGAGCTTAAGGAGTTCTTCGGCTGTGAGAAGGAGATTAATGAGCAGAACGCTGAGGCTATATGGGAGGAATGTAATGCATATATTCGTGCAAACGAGCTTACTCCTCAAAAGCTTATAGAGGGCTCTAACGTTAAGCATCTTTTCACAACAAACGAGGTTTTTGACGACCTTACCACATTTGAGAAGATTAAAGAAAAGGGATATGGCTTTACGGTGGCTCCTGCATTCCGTGCAGACAAGATAATGAATATTGATGCTGAAGGATACTGCGGTTTTGTCGAAAAGCTTGCCGAGCAGACACAACAGATTAATACCATTGATGACCTTGAAGCCGCTCTTGAGAACCGACTTAACGCCTTTATTAAGGTTGGCGCAAAGGCAAGTGATATTGCGGTAGAGCGTGTTTGCCCCGTGACAACAAAGGCTGAAGCTGAGGAGGTTTTAAAGAAGGTGCTTGCAGGTGCAAGACCGAGTCTTGAGGAGACCGAGACCTTTAAGGGATATATCACATATTTCCTTATGAAGCTTTACTCAAAGTATAACATTGCGACAGAGGTGCATATTGGTGCGATGCGTAATAACAACAGCGCAATGCTTAAAAAGCTTGGCCTTGACACCGGATTCGACAGCATTTCCGACACTAACAGTATTGGAAATCTTTCGCGTCTGTTTGATAAGCTTAACCTTGAAAACAGTCTTCCAAAAACTATAATCTTTAATCTTAATCCCAAGATGAACACCGAAATCATGACACTTATGGGCTGTTTCCAGAGTGATGAGGCAAGAGGAAAAATTCAGTATGGACCTGCTTGGTGGTTCCTTGATAATAAGGTTGGTATGGAGCAGCATTTGCGCGACCTTACCGCGACGGGACATATCGCAGTTTTCGTAGGAATGCTGACCGACAGCCGTTCTCTGCTTTCTTATCCGCGCCATCATTATTTCCGCAGAATTCTTTGCGATTATCTGGGAGGAATGATGGAAAGAGGCGAGATGACCTCTGATTTCAAGACGGTTGGCAAGGTTGTTGAGGATATATGCTTCAACAATTCGGTAGATTATTTTAATATGTAACAGATTTTCGGTCTTGAAGATTATTCAAGACCGATTTTTTGAATATGTAATGCTTAAATGACTTGAAACCGAATATATTATGTGATAGAATATAGATAAATAAAATTTGATGGAGAATTATTATGAATCTTGATAATATTTTTAGTAAGGCAAAGGAAGTTTTTGAGACGGCTTATAAAAAGACCGGCGATGCAGTTAATGTCGGAAAACAGCGTTTTGACATTTCTTCACTTGAAAACAAGCTTAACAAAAGTTATGAAATTCTTGGAAAGCTCTGTTATGATTCGGTTGTGAACGGCGGCGTTTTCGATGCCGAGTCGGTTAAGCCTGTTACAGACGATATTGCCGAAAAGCTTGCACAGATTGAGGAAATGAAAAAGGAAGTTTTAAAGGCAAAAAACAAGAAGCTTTGTCCAAAATGCTCCGAGCCGGTGGATAAGGATGCTGCATTCTGTAGCTCTTGCGGGGCAAACTTAGAGGAGGATAAGGCTTAAAAAGCCTGATACCGAAATGAAGGATGTTTTAAGGGTTGGCATTGTTATTGCCGACGAGGATGAATATGCTCCGCTTAGAAGCAACGCCACAGAGCTTTGTGCAGAGAGGAGCGATTTTTATAAGCGTGAGGGTCACAAATTTTCTTTTGAGAAAAATTCTAAAAAGGTTGTTGTGCATACTATACTTTCTGGAATCGGTATGGTAAATGCGGCGGCAGCTGCCACATATTTAGCATCAGAGGGCTCTGATATTATACTGAACTCGGGACTGTCGGGAGGAATTTCGGGTATCAAAAGAGGGGAGCTTATGGTCGGAACCGAGTATATTGAGCACGACTTCGATTTGACACCTCTTGGATATCCCCTTTGCAAAAAACCGTTGCAGAATTATATATACAAAGCTGACGATAGGCTATTGGAGATAATAGAGAAGCTGTATCCTGAAATTAAGAAGGGCGTTGCAGTAAGCGGAGATAGTTTTATATCAGATGCTTCGAAGAAAGAGTTTTTGAAAAAAGAGTTTTCGGCGATGTCGTGCGATATGGAGTCGGCGGCGGTAGCATATGTTTGCGAACTGGCTGATATAGGCTTTGCATCAATAAGACGCATTTCCGACGATGCAGGTGACGATGCAGCCGAAAGCTATAGCAACATGAACAGTTTAAGGGAAGAAATGCTTATAGAACTGCTTATAAAACTGACCAAGAGTTTTCTTGATTTTGGGATTTTTTGGGAATAAGTAAAGCTTATTTGATTAAAATAACCAAAAAACAGCCAAACAATTTGGGTTTAAGGCCGATAATATTCTATTTTCACAAAAAACAGTTGATTTTGGGAGTAAAATATGGTAAATTTAGTTATAAGGGAAATTTCGGATAAGTATACAACCGATGACCTTATAAAGATACTTGAAATTCTGCGTAGTCCGGGCGGATGCCCTTGGGACAGAGAGCAAACCCATAAGAGCATTCGTAACGATGCGCTTGAAGAGGTTTATGAGGTTGTAGACGCGATTGACAATATGGATGATGCCGCTTTGTGCGAGGAATTAGGCGACATGCTGCTGCAGGTCGTCTTCCATTCGCGAATAGCCGAAGAGGAGGGCAGTTTCCAATATAGCAATGTGGTAGACGGAATTTGCCGAAAGCTTATACTTCGTCATCCCCATGTTTTTGGAAACGGAAATGCTCAGTCTTCTACAGAGGTCCTTGATATGTGGGACAAGATAAAGAAAGAAGAGAAGCATCAAAGCACCTATACCGAAACTCTTAAAAGCGTACCAAAAACTTTTCCGTCTTTAATGCGCGCCGCAAAGGTGCAGAAAAGGGCGCTTAAGGCCGGAGCTGTTTATAAGGATGGAAAATTGCAGGAGAGGCTTGACGCTTTAAACAGGGCGGTAGGTCTTGATGACAAAGAAGAAATAAGAAAAGCGTACGGCAAGTTGCTTTTTGAAGTCACTGCGCTAAGCCAAGGCTTTAAGCTTAATGCTGAGCAGGTGCTTGCTGAGGAGACCGAAGCCTTTATTGACCGCTTCCAAGAAGAGGAAAAGGCTGAGGGAGAAAAGATTAATTTTGTATTCTAACGGTTTTACCGTTTGAAAAAATAATTGGAGGTATTCAATAATGAACAAGACAGAACTAGTTGCTGCTATTGCCGAGAAGGCAGGAATTTCTAAGAAGGATGCAGACGCTGCTGTTGCTGCTTTTGTAGCTACCGTTACTGATGCTATGAAGGCTGGAGACAAGGTTGCTCTTGTTGGCTTCGGAACTTTTGAGGCTCGTGACCGCGCTGCCAGAACAGGCGTTAATCCCAGAACTAAAGAAACCGTTCAGATTGCAGCTACCAGAGTTCCCGCATTTAAGGCTGGACAGGCTCTTAAGAACGCTGTTGCAAAATAATTTAAGTTTGAAGATTAAAGCCGCTTGAAAATCAAGCGGCTTTGTTCTTTAGGAGGTCCTTTGGTTGAGGTTAGATAAATTTTTAAAGGTTTCAAGGCTTATTAAAAGAAGAACGGTCGCTAACGAAGCGTGTGACGCTGGGAGAATTTCGGTTAACGGACGGCAGGCACGGGCTTCTTATGACGTTAAGGTGGGCGACATTATTGAAATATCGTTCGGGAGCAGAACCGTTAAGGCTGAGGTTCTGGAGGTTGCCGAGGTTATAAAGAAGGATGACGCCTCCTTGCTTTACCGTCTTGTTGATTAGATAGCAGTATAAAAGTAATAACAAGCCACCCTTGTAAATATATTTTAAGGGTGGTGTTTTTTTATGACTGAAGAAAGAAATAATTTTGTCCATAATGTTATAATGGAACAGTGCAAAAAAATAAATATGTCGGGTGTGAGGGAGGTTAAAGCCTTTGACGAGGAGACTGTTGTGCTTGATACGGCAGAGGGGGTTCTTACCGTTAAGGGTGAAAATCTTCTGATAAATAATTTCAGCGCTACTACCGGTGAGCTTTTAATGGGCGGAAAGGTGTTTGCGTTTGTTTATTCGGGCGACAATTCAAATAGGGGCCTTATAAGAAAGCTTTTAAAGTAGTATGTGGGAAATAGATATTGCAGGGCAGATTTTTGCCTTTCTTCACAGTATGCTTGGCGGTGTTATCTTCTGCCTGATTTTTGATATTACGAGATTTATTAGAAAACGGTTTGCCCCCAGCAACACGGCTGTTTTTATGATGGACATCGTATACTTTATAGTTTTGGGATTTGCGGAATTTTGCTTCTTTCTTGCTACGACCAACGGAGAGATAAGAGGCTTTGTTTTTGTAGGGAATATTATAGGCTTTGCATTTTGCAGATTTTTGCTATCGGGTATTTTTTTGAGGCTGCTTGAATTTATTTATGGTATATTCGACCTTGTGATTGGCGGGTTTAATAGGTTTGTTTTTGCACCGATAAGGTCAGTTTTTAAAAAAATTTCTCATTATGTTATAAAATTGTCCAAAAAATATTTATTTTTTATGAAAAAAGGCTTGAAAAAACCTAAGAGGTTAGTGTATACTAAAGAAAAATGCCCTCAGGACACGGAAAGAAAGGATGTTCACGCTTGAGTTACACAAAAACCAAAACTGAAAACAGAAGCATATTACTTCGCATCCTTATTATTGCGTTCTGTGTTTATATGTTTTTCTCTCTTGGCGGTTTGTATAAAGAACTGTGCGAGAGCCGCGAAACACTGGCAGGGGTTAATGCCCAGATAGATAAAACCGAAGATAGAATCGAGGAAAGCAAAAATCTTCTTGAGAACGGAACCGAGCAGGAGCTTATTGAAAAGGCTGCGCGTGACCGTCTTGGATATGTTTATCCAAACGAGCAGGTTTTTGTTGATATTTCGGGAAACTGATTGCGGATTTTTGGTTGATATAGTTTGAGGAGGAAGCACAGTCCAAATGCAGCTCACCGTTGGAGAAATTGTTGAAGGAAAGATTACAGCCGTTAAGGATTACGGCGTATTTGTGGATTTGGGAGAAGGCAAATCCGGAATGGTACATATTTCGGAAATCGCGCAATCGTACGTAAGTGATATAAGAGAGTTCGTCAAGGAGGGCGACCTCGTTAAGCTTAGAATTATGAATATTGCAGACGATGGTAAAATAAGCCTTAGCATTAAACGTGCTATGGAGCAGAAGGAAGCTCCTCGTCCTGAAAGAAGAGAAAAAAGGACATACACTCCAAAGGCACCGGCTGTAGTTGACAGTTCTTATGTTTGGACCGCAAAAAAAAGCGACTCTGACTCATTTGAAGATATGATGAGCAAGTTTAAGGCAACAAGCGATGAGAAGTTTTCCGACTTAAAGAGGAAAAATCCCGACGCCAAGCGTTCAAGACGCTCGGGCGGTATACGGTAATATTTAATAGGCGGACGAATATGGTGTTGTCCGCCTATTTTTTATAAGATAAGGAATGTATATGGTAAGAGAAATTGATGCTGGAATAATAACGGAAACCGTTGCCGAACTTTGTATAAAGGCGAATATGAGTCTGCCCCAAGATATTGTCGGCAGAATTGAAAAGGCTGCCGATTCTGAGATACTGTCGCTTCCGAAAGCGGTTATGGAAGATATAAAGGAAAATGCAAGGATTGCTAAGGAGAGAGATTTGCCCGTTTGTCAGGACACGGGAATGGCGGTTGTGTTTGCAGAAATCGGTCAGGACGTGCATATTGTCGGCGGCCCATTTGAAGATGCCGTCAACGAGGGTGTACGAATTGGGTATGAAAAGGGATATTTGAGGAAATCGGTCGTTGGAGACCCGCTTAACAGGATTAATACCGGGGACAATACCCCTGCGATTATACACGCGAAAATTGTCGATGGTGACAAAATTAAAATTACGGTTGCTCCAAAGGGCTTTGGAAGCGAAAATATGAGTTCAATTCGTATGCTGACCCCTGTCGACAGCAGACAAGGGGTTATTGATGCGGTGCTTGAGATAGTTAAAAATGCAGGCTCTAATCCTTGTCCGCCAATGGTTATCGGGGTTGGAGTAGGAGGAGATTTCGAGCAGTCGGCACTACTTGCGAAGAAGGCGCTTTTAAGGAGTATTGACGAGAGAAACGAAAACGAGTTTTATGCCGAGCTTGAAGAGGAGTTGCTTGAGAAGATTAATTCGCTTGGAATAGGACCTCAGGGCTTTGGCGGAAAAACGACCGCACTTGCCGTGAACATAGAAAAGGCACCCACACATATTGCGGGGCTTCCGGTTGCGGTTAATATAGGCTGCTATGTGACGAGGCACGCATCATCAGAAATTTAGCAAAGGAATAAGGAATGAACAATTATAAATATACAGCACCCTGTCTTTTCGGGGTTGAGGGAATTGCCGCCGGTGAGCTCGAGCGAATGGGTGCACTTAATGTTAAGGCCGAAAACGGACGGGTTAATTTCACCGGAGATTTGAATATTCTTGCAAGGGCAAACATTAACTCGAGATTTTGCGAGAGAATTTGCATAAATGTAGGCGAGTTTTCTGCAGAAAGTTTTGAAGAACTTTTTGAGGGGGTTAAGGCTCTGTCGTGGGAGGAGTTTATCGGCAAAGAGGACTCTTTTCCCGTTGTTGGATATAGCATTAATTCTGCTCTGCACAGCATACCCGACTGCCAATCGATAATAAAGAAGGCGGTTGTTGAGAGACTTAAGAGCAAATATAAAATAAGCTGGTTTGACGAGACGGCAAGTGAGGTTAAAATAAGATTTTCTATTATTAAAAATGTCGTGTCGGTTATGATAGATACCTCGGGTGAGGGTCTTCACAAAAGAGGATACCGAAGAAAGTCTAACGAGGCACCGCTTAAGGAGACCTTGGCTGCAGCTATTTGCGACACTGCGAGAATATTCCCCGATACACAGCTTTTTGACCCATTTTGCGGCTCGGGAACTATACTTATTGAGTCGGCTATGATGGCGATGAAAATGGCACCCGGTCTTCGCCGCTTTTTTGCGGCAGAGAGGTTTGGCTTCGTGCCTGAACAGGTATGGCGCGAGGAGAGAAGGGCGGCGCAGGATAAGATTCTGCATAATATAGATTTCAGGGCGGTAGGCTTTGATATTGACCCCGCAGCCATAAAGCTTACAGAGGAGAATGCTCAAAAGGCAGGGGTTGCAAAATATATTAAGGCAGAGCTCAGCGATATTAAGGATTTTACTCTTCCGAGTGGAAGATACCTTACGGTAACCAACCCACCATATGGTGAGAGACTTTTAGACATTAAACAGGCCGAGGAGCTTTATCGGGTTATGGGCGGAGTGTTTAAAAAGGAGCAAGGAAAGAAATTTTTTGTGATAAGCCCAGACGATGATTTTGAGAAGCTTTTTGGAAGAACTGCCGACAAGCGTCGCAAGCTGTATAACGGTATGATAAAGTGTCAGCTTTATATGTATTTTAAATAGTGAGGAAGAAAATATGAGAGACGTTTATATTATCAACCCAGCCGCCGGAAAAGAGGACAGCACCAAATATTTAACCGAAGAAATAAGAAAGCATTACGGAAATGACTGCAAGATATTTATAACCTCGGGCGTTGGCGACGCTCAGAATAAGGCGAGGGCTGAAGCCGAGACGGGCGACGAGGTTAGAATTTTTGCGTGCGGCGGTGACGGAACCTCTTTTGAAGTGCTTAACGGAATCGTCGGTTATAAAAACGCATCCATCGGCGTTGTTCCTATTGGGTCGGCAAACGATTTTATTAAGTATTTCGGTTTTGATTCCAAGAAGGATTTTCTTAATATTGAAAATCAAAAACAGGGCGGACTGCTCCCTATCGACCTAATTAAAGCAGGGGATAAATATTGCATGAATCAGTGCTGTGCGGGACTTGATGCACAGGTTGCGAATTTTATGAAGGACTTTAAGAGGCTTCCGCTTGTTTCTGGAAGCATGGCTTACAATCTTGCGGTTGTTAAGGCATTTCTTGGGAAAATCGGCATTAATATGAAGGTGACTGCCGACGGCAAGGTTTTTAAAGAGGGAAGCGTACTTTTTGCGATATGTGCTAATGCTCAGGTTTACGGCGGAGGGTATATAAGCGCGCCCAAGGCCGAGATTTCTGATGGACTTCTTGACTGTGTTACGATTGACACGGTTAAAAAGCTCAGGGTACTGTCACTTCTTCCTGTTTACAAAAAGGGAAAGCACGAAGGTCTTGATGTTTGCACGATGGGAAGATGCACTAGCTTCAGCTTTGAGGCCGACCGAAAAATTCCCGTGAGCCTTGACGGTGAGATTATACATACCGATAAATTTACTTGTGAAATTGTTAAAAACGGTATAAATTTTGCTCTTCCGAAGTCGCTTTGCGGCGCGTGGCTTGATGAAAAAACAGAGGCTTTGTCGACAAGAGAGGCTGAATTATTAACAAAATAAAAATTTTGGTAAAACCACTTGATTTTTATGAAAATTTTGGTACAATATAGTTAGCACTCGAAAGAGAAGAGTGCTAACTGTGTTGTATTTTTTATTTTGGAGGCATAAAAATGACTATTAAACCCTTATGTGACCGTGTTGTTCTTAAGCCCTGTGAGGCAGAGGAAGCAACTAAAAGCGGAATCATCCTTACCGCGTCGGCAAAGGAAAAGCCTGAAATTGCTGAGGTTGTGGCTGTGGGCCCCGGCGGCAAGGTTGACGGCAACGAGGTTGAAATGATTGTTAAGGTTGGCGATAAGGTTATTACTGCCAAATATGCAGGTACTGAGGTTAAAATAGACGGCGAGGAATATTCTATTGTTCGTCAGTCTGATATACTTGCAGTTGTAGATTAATTTTTGGAGGCAAATTATTATGGCAAAAGAGATTATTTTCGGCGAGGACGCCCGCAAGGCGCTTCAAGCCGGCGTTGATAAAATCGCTGATGCGGTTAAGGTTACTTTAGGACCTAAGGGCAGAAATGCCGTGCTTGAGCGCAGCTATGGCGCTCCGCTTATCACTAACGACGGCGTTACCATTGCAAAGGAGGTCGAGCTTGACAATCCTTTCGAGAATATGGGCGCACAGCTTGTTAAAGAGGTTGCAACAAAGACCAATGATTGCGCCGGTGACGGTACAACAACCGCTACGGTTCTGGCTCAGGCTCTTATTTTAGAGGGTATGAAGAATGTGGCTGCAGGTGCAAACCCGATGGTAGTTAAAAAGGGTATTAAAAAGGCGGTTGACACTGCAGTTGAAACAGTTGTTGCTAATTCTAAAAAGGTTAGCGGAAGCGAGGATATTGAGCGTGTTGCTACCGTTTCTGCAGGAGACAACTTTATCGGTAAGCTTATAGCTGAGGCTATGGAAAAGGTTTCGGCTGACGGAGTTATTACGGTTGAGGAATCGAAAACGGCTGAAACCTACAGCGAGGTTGTTGAGGGTATGCAGTTCGACCGCGGATACATCACGCCTTATATGGTTACCGATACCGATAAGATGGAGGCGGTTATCGACGACGCTTATATTCTTATTACAGACAAGAAGATTTCTTCTATTCAGGATATTCTTCCCGTTCTTGAGCAGATTGTTCAGGCAGGCAAAAAGCTTGTTATAGTGGCTGAGGATATTGAGGGCGAGGCGCTTTCTACCCTTATTGTTAACAAGCTTCGCGGCACCTTTGTTTGCGTTGGTGTTAAGGCTCCCGGTTTTGGTGACAGAAGAAAAGAAATGCTTCAGGATATTGCAATTCTTACAGGCGGTCAGGTTATAACCGAAGAGCTCGGTCTCGACCTTAAGGAAACCCAGATTATGCAGCTAGGCCGCGCACGTCAGGTTAAGGTTGGAAAAGAAAACACCATTATCGTTGACGGCGCAGGCGACCAGTCTGCCATTAAGGACAGAGTTGCGCAGATTAGAAATCAGATTGCGGTAACCACCAGCGAATTCGACCGTGAGAAGCTTAGCGAGCGTCTTGCAAAGCTTGCGGGCGGTGTTGCAGTTATTAAGGTTGGAGCCGCAACCGAGGTTGAGATGAAGGAGCAGAAGCTTAGAATTGAGGATGCTCTTGCTGCTACTAAGGCGGCGGTTGAAGAGGGTATTGTTGCGGGCGGCGGTACAGCGCTTGTTAATGCAATCGGTTCGGTTAAGGCTCTGCTTGACACCACCGACGGCGACGAGAAGACAGGCGTTAAAATTGTGCTTAAGGCTCTTGAGGCTCCTATCCGTCAGATTGCATTTAACGCCGGTCTTGAGGGCAGCGTGATTATTGACAAGATTATGGAAGAGGGCAAGGCAAACTTCGGCTTTGACGCATATAACGAGACCTATGTTGATATGATTGAGGCCGGAATTGTTGACCCGACCAAAGTTACCCGTTCAGCTCTTCAGAATGCAGCATCTGTTGCTTCGATGGTGCTTACAACCGAAACCCTTGTTGCAGAAAACAAGGAAGATGCAAAGGCTAATAAGGCAGCAGCTGCAGCAGCGGCAGCCGCAGGCGGCGGAATGTATTAAAAGGCAAAACACCACTCGTGAGAGTGGTGTTTTTTTAGTGAGAAAATTTATCTGCAATATTGATTACAGTTTTACCCCTATTTTTTGCCTTGTTCGCAAATTTAGCTGCGCCGCCGTACGAATGTGTTATATAAGTAATAAAAAAATCACTTTTATCAATTAAATAATTGTTTCTGTAATTAATAGCGTATTTTTTATGAACAAAAGCCAGTTCTTCGGGATATATGGATTTAGGGTCTTTGGCAAAGAAGTTGTATGATTGCGGTCTATAAGATAACACGACCTGATAATCAATCTGATAAATTTGGGAAAGCTCTCTTATGGCTTTCAGTACCATAACATCAAAGTCTCCGTGGTCTCCAAGCAAAAATTTTTTTACATTATGGTCGTTTATCAATAGTTCTATTTGCTTTTTTAGTTCGGGTTGTATTGAATTAGGACAAGAACTATGTCCAAAAAAACTACAGGTCAGCATATTTCATCTCCATTCATTTAGTATACTTAAATAAGTATACATTCAACATTATAGCACAAAATCTACTTAAAATATACTTAAATTTAAATCGTTTTAAGGAGAGAGCTATGCGAGATAAGAATAACAAGCATTTAGGTCTTGAAATTCCGCCTGAAATTCATTTCAAACTGCATTATATCGCAAAATATGAGGGTAGAAGCGCTAATGGTCAAATAATGTATCTTCTTCAAAAATGCATACGCGAGTTTGAAAAAGCGGAGGGACAAATTATTGTTCCAAACGAAAATAAGTGATATAAAGCAACTTAAAGGGTCGAATTTAATTTCGGCCT
>JAGBUC010000005.1 GCA_017630985.1 Clostridia bacterium | reverse complement strand
TTCTGCGAGCATTGCGAAACCTGTCTGACGGCAAGCATAAACGTCAGAATGGTCGCCGAAGATATTAAGTGCGTGAGAAGCTACGCAACGAGCCGATACGTGAAATACGCAAGGGAGAAGTTCACCCGCAATTTTGTACATATTGGGAATCATAAGAAGAAGTCCCTGAGAAGCGGTGTATGTAGTAGTTAGCGCACCTGCAGCTAGAGAGCCGTGTACAGTACCTGCAGCACCCGCCTCAGACTGCATTTCTGCAACCTTTACTGTTGTACCAAAAATGTTTTTAAGTCCCTGAGCTGACCACTGGTCTACATAGTCTGCCATAGGACTGGACGGTGTAATAGGATAAATTCCTGCTACTTCGGTGAACGCATAGGAAACGTGAGCCGCAGCGTTATTACCGTCCATGGTTTTAAATTTTCTTGCCATGAAAAGTTCCTCCTTGATTTTTGAATAGACAGAATTACTCACTGTCTCATACAAATAATATTGTACTACTTTTCAAATAAAAAGTAAATAGGCAAAATGTTATTTTTTTGACATTTTTTTCGTTTGTTTTATAAATATTGATATTTTGTTTTTTAGATAACAAACCGCAGGCTAAAAAGTCTGCGGTTTGTTGTTTATTCGTTATAGCCGTTGGGGTTGTTTGACTGCCAATTCCAAGAATCTTTACACATATCGTCGACATTCTTTTTGGCTTCCCAACCGAGCAGAGCTTTTGCCTTTGAAGCGTCGGCATAAACTTCGTCGGGGTCGCCGGGACGGCGCAGGTCGATAACATAAGGCACCTCTGCGCCCGAAGCCTTAACAAAAGCCTCGCGAAGCTGCAGAACCGAAACGCCGTTTCCTGTGCCGAGGTTTATAGCCTCGCAACCGCTGTTTTTAAGCGCCCAATCGACCGCCTTAACATGACCTCCTGCAAGGTCGACCACGTGAATATAGTCGCGCACGCCAGTTCCGTCAACCGTGTTATAGTCGTTACCGAAAACGTGAAGCTTTTCAAGACGGCCTACGGCAACCTGCGCTATGTATGGCATAAGGTTATTGGGAATTCCCTTGGGGTCTTCCCCGATAGTTCCGCTTTCGTGAGCGCCGATGGGGTTAAAGTAACGAAGCAGTGCGATTGACCACGAATTATCTGATACATATACATCGCGAAGCATTTCCTCGATGAAATACTTTGTTCTGCCGTAAGGATTGATGGCTCCGAGGGGCATATCCTCCTTAAGAGGCATTTCCTTGGCAACACCGTAAACAGTTGCAGAAGAAGAGAAAACAATCCTCTTACAGTCAAACTCGCGCATTACTTCAAGGAGAACGAGGGTCGAAATAAGGTTGTTATCATAATATTCGATAGGTTTTGCAACCGATTCGCCAACAGCCTTAAGTCCTGCAAAATGAATTACCGCTTCGATGTTATTTTCGCGGAAAATCTTTCTTAAAGCCTCGCGGTCGCGAACATCTTCCTTATAAAACTTTACCTTTTTGCCGACGATTTTCTCGACCCTTTCAAGCGACCTTTCGCTTGAGTTGTCGAGATTGTCGACAACGACTACGTCGTATCCAGAATTTATAAGCTCGATACAGGTGTGACTTCCTATGTATCCGGCACCGCCTGTTGTTAAAATTGCCATTTGAGAACTCCCTCCAAAAAATGCTATTTATATGATTATACACCCGTATAATCTGAAAGTCAAACCGTATTTGTAAAAATATTTGTATTTACAAGTTCAAATTTATGTTATATAATTATTTTAAATAATTTTAAGGAAAGGGGCATTATTTTGGACTATCTTATAAATCCATCGGCTATGGCGGCGGCATTTTTTGTTCCGTCTCAGGTTGTCGACACACATCTAAAGCTTGCGACCGAGCGACAGCTTAAGGTTTTGCTCTATTTCCTTAAAAACGCCTCCAGCGGAACCGACGAAAACTCTATTTCTGCTTTCCTTAAAATTTCCAAGAGCGAGGTTTTGGACGCTCTTGAATTCTGGGTTCAGTCGGGTGTTCTTACAAAAACATCCTCTATTCAAAGTGAAAAAACAGCCGTCGTTAAAGAAAAGGCGTTAAAGCCCAAAACGGTTAAGCCAACAAGGAATGAAATTTCATCGGTTGCACTAGGCGATAAAAAACTTGCCTTTTTAATGCAGGAAGCCGAAATGAAATACGGCAGGGCGATGAGAGACACCGAAATCCGAACGCTTGGTTGGCTTTATCTCGACTGTGCTATGGATGTTTCTATTATACTAATGCTTGTGGAATACGCTGTTAATGAGGGCAAGCCGACAGTATCGTTTATTGAATCTACCGCGCTCGACTGGATGAACTCTGGGGTTTCAACCTTGGCTGAGGCAGAGGAACAGATTGAAACGCGAAACCGCAGAAAAACAGCCTGGGGTATGATAGAGTCCGCATTTGGAATAGAACGAAGAAAGCCAAGTGATAAAGAACTTGAATACGCTGAGCGTTGGATAATCGAGTGGCGCTTTTCGAAGGAAATGCTTAAAGAAGCCTACAACCGTTGTATCGACCAGAAAGCCAAGCTTAATATGAGTTACATAAACGGTATTTTAGAGCGTTGGTACAGGGATGGGGTTTTTTCCGTCAAAGACGAAAAGCCTAAGAAAAAGTCAAAAGATAAAAACGATTTTGCAGGCTATGATAAAAGTCTTGTTTACGAACTTTTTACTAAAGATGACTAGGTGTGGAAATGGGATATAAAAAGGAAATTTATACTGATGCGCTCAAGATGAAATTAGACGCCGTCAAAACACAGAAAAGGGATTATGAAGCAAGGCTGAATTCTCTGCGGGAAAACAGCAAAGAATTCAGAGAGCTTGAAATTTCTCTTAATAAGGCAGGAAGTGCCTTAACCGTTGCGGCATTTTCGGGCGACAATGCCCGTCTGGAAGAACTTAAGGTTGTATGTGAACAGCTTAATGCGCAAAAAGATGCCGTTCTGGCAAGAGCCGGTATTGTAAAACCGTCGGTCTGCTGTTCAAAATGCGACGACAGCGGATTTGCAAACGGTAAGCTTTGCGACTGTGTTAACGAGATTGCAAAAAAGCTTGTTTTTAATAAGCTTTCAAAATCGATGCCGCTTGACGATTGCCGATTTGACAACTTCGACTTAAATTTATATTCAGACAAGCCAAATAAAAACGGCGCGGTACCAAGAAAAAGAGTCGGCGCGATTTTAGAGCTTTGCAAGCAGTTTGTTGAAAACTTTTCTGCCGACTCACGCTCGTTGTTACTTACAGGCAACACAGGACTTGGAAAAACGCATCTTTCCCTGGCAATCGTTTCAGAGCTTTCAGCGAGAGGATATGACGTTGTGTACGGCTCGGCACAAAATTTATTCAGTGCGGCGGAAAAAGAGCACTTTTCCTTTAGCGGAGAAACCGACGCTCAGGACGCTTTGCTAAACTGCGACCTGCTTGTGATTGACGACCTTGGAACAGAATTTTACTCATCCTTTGTCGCTTCGCTTTTTTACAACATAATTAACTCGCGTATACTTAATAAAAAGCCGACTATAATCAACACAAACCTCAATTTCGACAGCCTTGAAGAACGATACAACCCGAGGATTACCTCTCGTTTTATTGGAAACTACGAAATGAGAGAATTTATCGGCGAGGATATTCGGTTAATAAAAAACAGACTCTGATGAGTCTGTTTTTTATTATAGTTCAATGGTTGAGACAACCTCGAAGTTTTGCATTGAGAAGGCGGTTATTTGGGTTTGGGTTACAAGATAGAAATAATCTCCAATCCAGACAAAGCGTGCCGCGCTTTGATATTTCTCCTGAGCATCGGTCAGCGCTTTTTCAAAAAATCCGTCCTCTTTTGTATAGCCATATACATAAAGCATTCTGCTTGTATTATGGTAGGCAGTAAATGCGATAATATTTTTATTATAATCGACCATTATAGCCTTATGGTTATAGCTGGCATCCGACCAATCGGAATTAATTTTAATATTGTGTTTCTCGGTTACATCGGCGGGGTCGCTTACATCAAACATTGAAAGCTTGAGACCTGTTACTGCACCCTGTTCGGTAGCAGATTTGCCGAAGCCGAAGAGCAGGTCGTCACCAAAGGGGTGTAGATATTCGGAAAAGCCGGGAATTTTAAGTTCACTTAAAAGGGCGGGCTTTTCGGGGTTTGAAAGGTCAACCGTAAAGAGCGGGTCTACCTGACGGAAGGTTACGAAATATCCTATTCCCCCGTCAAAGCGAACCGAATATACCTCTTCGCCCTCAGCAAGCTTTTCGAGGCTTCCTATAACCTTAAGCTCGGAATTTAAAACATACAGAGCGTTTTCGGTTGTTGATGAGCCCACGGTGTAATAGCTGATGCCGTCAAACGAATTTTCTACGGTTTTATAGCTATCCTTAGTGGTAACTATTCTTAAGTTTCCATCATATTCGTCCATAGAGAACTGGTTTAGAGGACGGCCCTCAACCTCACCTGTTGCGACCGTTTCAATATTGTTTTTATCTAAAGAAAGTTTGATTATTGAAGTGTTGCTTGTGCTCTCATTTGTATGCTCGTCGGTCTTAAATTTTGTGTAGGTGTAATAAAGGCTGTCGTTATCGCAGTATACATTTTCCGCTCCGCCGAGCACTGCGGTAGTTTCGGTTATCTCAGCCTCATTTATATCTATTGCAGAAACAACAAGATATGCCGTTTTTGTAAAACCGTTTATACAACTGATGTTATCTGATGCGAGGGTTTCGCCGTCTACCGACGGGATATATTCTTCGGGCTTAGATTTGGTTATGCCATTAGCATTAACATAGAATTCAGAAATAAGATAAATTACGCCGTCTATCATACGGGAGTTGTTATAGTTTCCGCTCTGACTTAGGGTTGAGAGAATTTTTGGGGCATTTCGGTCAGAAACATTATATATCTTTACTATGGTTTCAATTCTATTGTGATAATCGTTTATAATCACTGCGAGCTTGTCGCCGAAAAGATATAGGTAGATTATTGCTTGATCTTTCTCCAAAGGGTCAAACCTATTTAACAGCTCTGTTTTTCCGTCGACCGCTTCGGTGATGCAAACATTGCCTTTGCTTACCGAATATATATATCTTCCGTCATTTTTAACCATATCGGCTTCATCCACACCGTTTACCTGATTGTTGGTGGTGGAGTGGTCGGGTGTGCCGGCATCCTCAGGTTCTCCCATAGCACTCATATTGTCTTCTATTTGTTCCCTTTGTACCGAGTCTTTGGTTGTTCCTTCCGTAAATAAAGATATACTGTCGGTGAGAAAGCCGATTATTCCTTGGCTTTCAGATTTAGACATTTCTTTGAAGGAATCGTAAATTTCGTCATAGGTTAGTCCGACGGTCAGAAGCTGTGTGTCCGCGACCTCAACCTTTGGCGTTTTATCGGCGATAATAACAACCGAAAGCAGAACACATAGGCTTAAGGCGACGGCAATTATAGCCGACGATTTTACGGGATATGTCTTCTTGTTCTCCTCTTCAGCCATTTTTGTTTTTATATATCTTTTAGTTGCAGGGTCAAGGTTAATTTTTTCGTTTTCCTTAGAGTATTTTTCCTTAAACATCAAAATCTTCTCCTTTCAGGGCAAGTTTGAGTTTTTCGCGCGCCCGTTTAAGACGGGTTTTTATGGTAGCCTCGTTTGTGTTTAATAAGTCAGCAATCTGTGAACAGGTGTATCCCTCATAATAAAAAAGATGTATTGCAGTGCGGTATTTTACAGGAAGCTTCATAACCGCGTGATACACCTCACCCGTCTCTGCCATTTGCGAGGGAATGTTTTCATCAAGCGGAGAGGTTAGGCGCATC
>JAGBUC010000035.1 GCA_017630985.1 Clostridia bacterium | reverse complement strand
TAAGCTTTGTCAATCTTTCCCGTGAAGAAATCTTCACTCAGACCGCTTGGTATCGCAAGGTCGTTAAGCTTATCGGTAAGTTCTGTTACAGCGCGCTCGGTATATTCTGACGACTTTGCGGTCTTTATTACAAAATCTTTATTTAAAGAATACAGGGCAGATGAGGCGATTGCTGTCACAAAAACTCCAATGCTTAGTACAAAGGACAAAATTACCGATACAATAATTCTTATATTTTCTTTATATAAAAGTTTCTTCATAAGCACCAACTAATTATACGGGTCGATTTTAGGGCCCGAAACTAAAATTGCGGTAACATAATATCTATTAACCTTATAACCAACAACATCAAATGGGTAACAGGTGTAAAGTACGAGATATTCTTTTTCAGATTCTAGGTCGAAAGCGGAGGTATCGGTTTTATGCTTTATTGAAACATCGGTTACCTCATATCGAAAATTGCCATAGCTTGTTTTAACCTCGATGATTTCGCCAACCTGTGCATATTTTAGACTGTTAAAATGGGTTGTATTGTGTCCGCAAACAAGTATGGTAGAGCCCTCGCCCGGGAAATGACTTCCCATATACTGCCCTGCGCCCTTTCTAAGATATACGTTGGAATCTCCGTAAATAAGCGGAACAGAGTATACGGTGTTGTTTGTGTGGATGTTAATTTCTCCATATTTTGTTCCACCGGCGGGGTAGGTGATTTGGCTTGCAGGGATGGTTCCTTCATAGCCCGAAAGGGACGACTCGGTAAAAATATCTTTATAAATTCCTTCATCATCTGGTTCAAAATCAGCCGAAAACATACTCCACACATTAAGAGTCACGTTAATAAACGGCTCAAGAACGCAATAAAGGAACAGGTTTCCTATAATGAAAAAAGCTAACGGCAACAATAAGTAGCCCATTAGCTTTTTTGCGTTTAATTTAAATCTCAATTATTTTACAAGAAGTCCGCTTTTCTTTGCAACAACAATAGAAGCAGCAAGAAGAGCTACAACCGAAGCGGCAATAATTGCGATAGAGGTGAAATCAACCTCAACACCGGTCTGCTTAACGATAGCGGCAGCATTGAAAACATCCTGACCGGCAGCGTTCTTGATAACGACTTTTTCGCCGTCAAAGGTAAGCTCAGCGCCGGTAGCGGCAGCAGCCTTTTTACCAAGCTCAAGAATTTCCTGCTTTGTAGCAGAAGAAAGGGTATCAAGATTTGTAGTACTGGTAAGTTTCTGAGCAACAATGATTTCTTTTCCTTCTTTAAGATATCCAAGAATTTCAGTAGCCTGAGCCTCGGTCATATCAATGGTTTTAAAATAGTTCGAAGCCTGAGTAATATACTCTGAAGGGATTTTAAAAGTTTTGCCTTCGATTGTAACCTTTTCGGAAAGAGCGGTGATAACCTTCTGCTCGTTAGCATTGATATCGCCTGCAGCTGAAACCGAAATGGTCATAGGAACGATTAAAAGAACAAGAGCAATTAAGATAGCGCAAATTTTTTTCATAATTATAACCTCGTTTTCTTAAAATGTTGCATTCGCAAAGTATTTATTTTATTATAACCGCGCTAACATAAAAAGTAAAGAGTTTTTTTAATAAATTTTTATCTTAAATTTTTGTTTTGCATCTTGATTAGATTGTGATGTTAGGTTATAATATATTAAATATTGCTATTATCTATTGGAGGAAATATGCAAAACTTAAACTCACTGCAAATAGAGTTAATGTCTTCTCTGTCTGGATATATTATACGAATTCGCGAAATTCTCCCTAGCATATACCCGCATAAGCCTCTTGCTTGTGTTAATACATACGGCTGTCAGCAAAATGTTTCCGACAGCGAGCGCATAAAAGGGCTTTTGTGTGAAATGGGGTATGATATAACCGAGGACGACACTAAGGCAGACTTTGTGCTTTTTAACACCTGCGCTGTCAGAGGCCACGCTGAAGAGCGTGTTTTCGGCAACATCGGCAGAATGAAACAGCTAAAAAAAGAAAAAAATAATATGCTGGTTGCGGTTTGCGGCTGTATGGCACAACAGCAAATAATCTGCGACAAGGTCAAAAAAAGCTATCCGTATGTCGACATTCTTTTCGGCACAAAAAACATTCATAAGCTGCCCGAATATATTTATAAAAGGCTGACCGGCTCTCCCCGAATTTTTGATATTTCGGACGAGCTTTCGGATATAATCGAAGGTCTGCCAATAAGGCGCGACGGAAAGCTTAAGGGTTGGCTTCCGATAATGTACGGCTGCGACAACTTCTGCACCTATTGCATCGTTCCCTATGTCCGCGGCCGCGAGCGTTCACGCAAATCGGAGGATATAATCGCCGAGGCAAAGCAGATGATAAAAGACGGCTTTAAAGAAATTATGCTGCTTGGCCAAAATGTTAACTCGTACGGAAAAGGGCTTGAAGAAGATATCAATTTTTCAAAGCTTCTTAGAAAAATCAATGCGCTTGAGGGCGATTTTAGAATAAGGTTTATGACCTCGCACCCTAAGGATTGTACGAAAGAGCTTATCGACACGGTGGCAGAGTGCGAAAAGGTTGAAAAGCATCTTCATTTACCCTTCCAGTCGGGAAGCGATAATATACTTCACCGTATGAACCGCCGCTATGATAGCAAAGCATATCTCGAGCTTATAAACTATGCTAAAGAGCGTATAGAGGGTGTCACCTTCACAAGCGATATTATTGTAGGTTTCCCCGGCGAGACCTATGACGATTTTAAAGAGACTCTTAAAGTTGTCTCTGAGGTAGAATTTTTGTCACTTTTCACCTTTATTTATTCTGCCCGTCACGGCACCCCCGCCGCCTCTATGCCAGACCCAGTCTCCCGTGAGGAAAAGGGTAAATGGTTCAGCGAGCTATTAAAGTTCCAGGAAGAAATTTCAAAGCGCAATTATAATGCTCTTGTCGGACAAAGCTTCCGCGTTTTGTGCGACAGCATTTCGGCAGAGGGTAAGCTTTCTGGTAAAACCCTTTCAGCCATTGAAATCGAGTTTGAGGGAGACGCTTCTTTGCTTGGCAGTTTTGTAGAGGTAAGAATTGATAAGTTTACCAACAAGCTTGAAGGAACAATAATCAGTAAGGAATGATAAAAATGGACATTATAAATCTTACAAGACAGCTTGGTGCTGCCATTCAGCAGCAGCCCGAATATAAAAAATTTATGGCTGCAAAGGAAACCAACGACAAGGACGAAGAGCTTCAAAAGCAGATAGGAGACTTCAATCTTCTTAAAATGCAGCTTGACACAGAGCATCAGAAAGAAGAAAAGGATGAAGCCAAAATCCTCGAAATAAACGAAAAGATTGTCGAGCTTTACAATACTATAATTTCTTCTGATGCTATGAAAGAATATAACAACGCTTATGCAGATTACAAAGCATTAACCGACAAAATTTCAAACATTTTGCTTATGTGTGAAAACGGGGAAGACCCCGAAACCTGCGAGCCGTCGGCTTGTACCGGCAACTGTTCATCCTGTTCAGGCTGCCACTAAAAACTAACGAAAGGGAGGGCGTGTTATGGCAGAGCTGTCACCTATGATGCGTCAATATATGGAAATCAAAGAGCAGAATACCGACAGTATTCTCTTCTTCCGTTTGGGCGATTTCTATGAAATGTTTTTTGCCGACGCCGAGCTTGCCTCTGAAGAGCTTGACCTAACTCTCACAGGACGCGACTGCGGACAGGAAAAGCGCGCCCCAATGTGCGGAGTTCCTTTCCATAGCTGCGAATCCTATATTGCCCGCCTTGTTTCAAAGGGCTACAAGGTTGCAATCTGCGAACAGGTTGAAGACCCTGCAACCGCAAAGGGAATTGTTAAAAGAGAGGTTGTTCGGGTTATAACACCGGGCACCGTTATTGAAGAAAGTATGCTAAATGAGGATAAAAACAACTACCTCGGCTCTATGTGTTTTCAAAACGGTGCGGCTGCTCTTTGCTTTGCCGATATCACTACCGGAAGAGCGTTCGTAACCGAGCTTTCGGGCGACAACACCGAGCAACAGATTATTAATGAAATTGCCCGTTTCAGTCCCTCGGAAATTGTTACCACCAAGCAGATTGAACTAAATCCCAAGGTGGTAGAGTTTATAAAAAATATGACCGACTGTATGATAACGGTCAAGGATAACAGCTTCTTTGAGGTTATCGCCTCAGAGGAAACGGTTAAAGCGCATTTTTCGGTCATAAGTCCCGAAAACCTTGGAATAAAATCGGCAAGCTCTGCAGTGTCTGCCCTCGGCGGTCTGCTTAATTATGTGTACGATACGGGCGGAAACCGTGAAAATGTAATAAACGAGGTCGAATATTATTCCGCAAAGGAATATATGTACCTCGATTATATTGCCGTCCGCAATCTCGAGCTTTGCGAGACCATGCGTTCAAAAAGCAAAAAAGGCTCTCTGCTTTGGGTGCTCGATAAAAGCAAAACCGCAATGGGCAAAAGAATGCTTCGAAGCTGGATAGAAAAGCCTCTTATAAGCCTTACGGGTATTAACGAAAGGCACAATGCCGTTGAAGAACTTGCAGACAATACCGTTATGCGCGGCGAGCTTATGGAATATATGAGCGGAATTCGTGACCTCGAGCGTCTTCTTACGCGAATTGTCTACCGTACGGCAAACGCTAAAGACCTTAACACCGTTGCCGACACCTGTGCAAAGCTACCTTATATAAAACAAGCGTTGGCACCCGCCAAATCAAAACTGCTTTCCCGCCTTTATAATAGCCTTGACGAGCTTTCAGATATTGAAAATCTAATTCACTCGGCTATAAGCGAAAATCCCCCCGCAATAATCCGCGAGGGCGGTATGTTCAAAAAAGGCTATAACGACGAGTTGGACGAGCTTATATACATAATCGAAAATGGCGCGGGGGTTGTCTCTGAAATAGAGGAAAGGGAAAAGCAACGCACCGAAATCAAAAATCTTCGAATTCGCTTTAACAAGGTTTTCGGTTATTATATCGAGGTTACAAATTCCTTTAAGGATAAGGTTCCCGATGACTATATAAGGCGTCAAACCCTTGCTAATGCCGAAAGATATATAACCGAAGAGTTAAAGGCTTTAGAAGCTAAAATCGTCGGAGCAAAGGACCGACGTGAGCAGCTTGAATACGAGATGTTTGAAACAATGCTCACCCTCTTGGCAGAACAACTTAAGCGTTTCCAGACCACCGCTGAAATAATCGCTGTACTCGACTGTCTGTGCTCCCTTGCCGAAACTGCGGTCAGAAATGATTATGTCCGCCCCCGCCTTAACACTGAGGGCATTATAGATATCCGTGCGGGTCGTCACCCTGTGGTCGAACAGGTTATAAAAATACCCTTTGTTTCAAACGACACCTATCTCGATTTAAAGGACGACCGTTGCGCCGTTATAACCGGACCTAATATGGCAGGTAAATCGACCTATATGCGTCAGGTTGCCCTTATAACAATAATGGCGCAAACAGGCTCTTTCGTTCCTGCACAGGCGGCAAATATAAGTATAACCGATGCGGTATTCACACGAGTCGGCGCTTCTGACGACCTTGCAAGCGGTCAGTCAACCTTTATGGTCGAGATGAGCGAGGTTGCCTCTATTATTAAAAATGCAACCTCTAGGAGTCTGCTTATTCTTGACGAAATCGGACGAGGCACATCTACCTTTGACGGAATGTCGATTGCAAGGGCAGTGCTTGAATTCGTTGCTGATAAACGAAAGCTAGGAGCCAAAACCCTCTTTGCCACCCACTATCACGAGCTTACCGAAATGGAGCATCAGATGAAGGGCGTCAGAAACTATAATATCGCCGTCAAAAAGAGGGGAGACGACATAACCTTCCTAAGACGTATCGTTCGTGGCGGCGCCGATGAAAGCTATGGTATAGAGGTTGCAAAGCTTGCCGGAATTCCCGACGGGGTTATCTTGAGGGCAAAGGAAATTCTTAAAAAGACCTTAAGCGAGGGAGTAACGGTCACCAAAACGGTCAAGGCGGACGATTTACAGCTGCCTCTTGAGTTTGGCGCATCCGACGAAATAACAAATGAGCTTAAGATACTTGATGTTAACACATTAACACCGATAGAATGTATGAGCATTTTATCCGAGCTTTCAAAAAAAGCTAAAGAACTTTAAAGGAGTTGATTTTTATGGCAGACATCCGTGTGTTACCAAAACAGCTTGCCGAGCTTATTGCGGCGGGCGAGGTCGTTGAGCGGCCTGCGTCTGTCATAAAGGAGCTTGTTGAAAACTCGATAGATGCGGGCGCAAATAAAATTACCGTCGAAATACAGCACGGCGGAATTACATATATGCGTGTCACCGACAATGGATGTGGCATTAAGCCAGAACAGGTTAGCACCGCCTTTATGCGTCACGCAACAAGTAAAATAGCAAGTGAGAGCGACCTTTTTAAAATCGGAACTCTAGGTTTTCGCGGTGAGGCTCTTGCTTCAATAGGCGCCGTATCGAAGGTTGAGGTGCTGACCAAGACGCGCGAAAACGAAAACGGAATTTGTTATTCTATAGAGGGCGGAAGTGAGACGAAGTGCGAGGAGATTGGCTGTCCGGACGGAACGACCATCGTAATTCGAGACCTGTTTTACAACACCCCAGCAAGAATGAAGTTTCTTAAAAAGGACTCGTCCGAGGGAACGGCGGTGGCAGCAGTTATAGATGCTATTGCCTTATCTCATCCTGAGATATCGGTGAAATTTATAAGAGATTCTAAGCTTGTGGTTGCGACCTCGGGGGACTCAAAGCTTGCTTCGGCGGTATATTCGGTTTTGGGACGCGAGTTTGCTTCCGGACTTATCCCAGTTGATACAACGACTGAAGGCATAAGGGTAAGCGGACTTATATGTAAGCCGGTTCACTGCTATCCGACCAGAACAAAGCAGTATTTCTTCCTTAACAAGAGGTTTGTCCGTTCAGGTGTTATTGCGAAGGCGCTTGACCAAGCATATAAAAATTCGATAATGGTGGGAAAATTCCCTGCGGGTGTGCTGAATATTGAGCTTGATGCCGACAGGGTTGACGTTAACGTTCACCCAGCAAAAACAGAGGTTCGTTTTTCGGACGAGAGGGCGGTATTTGAAGCGGTTTATTATGCTGTCAAGAATGCTTTAAGTATTGGTGACACAAGGCCTCAGCTTGAACTCAAGCCTAAAAAACCTGTCGAAAATACGGGATTTTCGCGTATGACGGCAGAGGAGTATAGGGCACTTGCAAAAAAGGAAGAGCCTAAGGGGGAGACGATTGCCGAAAAGCTTTACAAGAATGTATCCGAGACCAAGCCGTATTCGGTTATGAAAGATTTCCAAAAGAGCCTTGTCTCCAACAGGACCGTAAACATAACCTTTCCAAAGGCTGAGGAAGAGAAGAAGCCCGATATATCAGAGGCAGAGCCTCAAAGAAGTTTGGAATTTGCTTTTGAGAAAAAGACAGAGGCTTTAGAGACCGATGAAACAAGGTTCGAAAACATATCGTTTATACCCGACACCGAAATTGAGTTTAAATATATCGGTGAGGTTTTTAGAACATATATAATCGTTCAGTATAAGGGAAGCGTTTATTTCATAGACAAGCACGCCGCCCACGAGCGTATGCTTTACGAGGAGCTTAAAAAGGACGGGGTGAAGGAGGTACAAAGCCTTTTATCACCCGTATCGGTAGCCCTCTCGCGCGAGGAGTATAGGGCGGTGCTTGAAAACAAAGAACTGCTTAATGGCGCAGGGTTTGAGATTGAGGAATTTGGAACCGTGTCGGTGTTGGTGCGAGCTGTACCTGCGGCACTTGAAAAGACCGATATTATGTATTTGATAAGTGATATTGCGGCAAATCTTGTAAAGTTCCAAAAGGCCGAAAGCGACATTATCGACGACCTTTACCACAATATTGCCTGCAGAAGCGCAATCAAGGGCGGTAACGAGCAGTCGGCTGCCGAGCTTGAGGAGTTTGCGCGACGAGTTTTGTCGAATAATGACATTATGTATTGTCCACACGGAAGACCTGTTGCCTTTGAGCTTAAGAAAAGCGAGCTTGAAAAGCAGTTTGGCAGGACCAAGTAGGTGCTGATATGAAAAAAACACCTATAATTGCGGTTGTGGGACCGACGGCGTCGGGAAAGAGCGAGCTTGCGGTCAGCCTTGCAGAGAAGCTTGACGGTGAGGTTATATCCTTTGATTCTATGCAGATATATAAGGGTATGCATATAGCATCAGCCGCGCCCAACCATGAGGAGATGAGGGGGATACCCCACCATCTTGTTGAGTTTCTAGAGCCGAGCGAAAGCTTTTCGGTAGCCGAGTTCCTAAAACTCGCAAAGGCTAAGACCGAGGAGATTACAAAGAGAGGCAAAAGGGTTATAATAGCGGGGGGAACGGGACTTTATATAAACTCGTTTCTTGACAATATTATTTTCACACAAAGCGAGACCGACCAGAGTATGCGGGAGGAGCTTAACCGAGAGTTTGACAGGGTTGGAGCCGAGGAGATGCTAAGGCGTCTTAAAGAGTTCGACCCCGAGACTGCAAATAGGCTTCACCCAAACAATAAAAAGAGGATTATACGCGCCTTTGAAATTTATGAGACGACGGGGCAGACCATGACAGAGCAGCTTGAAAGCTCGAGGGCAGAGGAAAGCCCGTATGAGCCATATATGATTGGGCTTACCTATTTTGACAGGGAATGTCTTTACGATAGAATTAATTTAAGGGTTGACAAAATGCTCGAAAAGGGACTTCTTGATGAAGCCAAAGGAGCATTTAAGGGCGAAGGCTCTAAAACCTCTGTTCAGGCTATCGGACATAAGGAGCTTTTTGGTTATATTAAAGGCGAGTGCAGTCTTTCTGAGGCGGTTGAACTTTTGAAGATGCAAACCAGAAGATATGCTAAAAGGCAGCTTACCTGGTTTAAGCGTGATGAAAGAATTAGTTGGATATACAGAGATATTGTTAGCAACACCACCGAAGAGGCAATAAAGATTTTGGAAGGGAAGGGCTATTTTGAATAAACGGCATAAACTAATAAGGTTTTTGATAGCCTTTTGTATAGTATTTTTTCTTATATATCAGTATTATGTCGGGTTTTACTCTACCATCACAACCGAGTCTGCAGCCCAATATGAATATACCGAGGGAATAGACGGTCAGGCAACGGTTATACGAAGCGAGAAAACCATAATCTCCTCGAAAGAGGGAACAATTCACTTTATGGTTGCAAGCGGAGAAAAGATTGCAAAGGATGGAACGATAGCGAATATTTATTCGAGTGATTCTGCCTCTGCCGCTGCATCGAGAATTGCGGAAATTGATAAGCAGCTTTCGATTATTGGAGAGATTGAGGGTTATAACGACCTTACGGCAGTTGATATGGACACGATAAATGCCCGTATAAACAGTCATCTTAATTCCTTTGTATTAAGCACACAGGACGGACGGTTTTCTGACACCGCTGACAGTCTTTCAGACCTGCTTACAATGATGACCAGAAAACAGGTTGCAACAGGTGAACAGACCGATTTCAGCTCACTAAAGCAGTCTCTTTTAGCAGAGAAGAGCGAACTTTCGGCACAGATGGGAAACCCAAAGGGAAGAATAACTGCAGAGATGTCGGGATATTTTGTTTCGAATGCCGACGGCTTTGAAACTCTTCTTACGGCGGGAGACCTTTCTGTCTACACCCCAGAATATTTGAAAAAACTGTCAAACACAGAGGTTTCGGGCGAGGTTATCGGAAAGATAGTTTACGATTATGAATGGTATCTGGCTGTTCCTGTTACCCTTAATGAGTCGATGTATTATAAAACGGGTGAGACCGTTTCGGTTAAGATTGATGCGGCGTCGAGCACGGTGCTTACCGCTGTTGTTGAAAGGATTAATTTGTCACAGTCGGAGGATAGCGCTGTTATAATTCTGCGGTGCAACGAGATGAACAGCGAGCTTGCGACACTTAGAACAGCGTTGGTCACCTTGATTAAAGCGGAGCACAGCGGAATTAAAATTCCTGCAAAGGCACTTCGGGTTATTGATGGCAAGACTGGAGTTTTCGTGGTTTCGGGACTTGAAGCAAAGTTCGTAGAAACCGAAATTATATATTCGAATGATGATTATGCTTTAAGCAAGCTTAATACTGCAGAGAGCGATAAGCTTCGTCTTTATGACGAGATTATTGTGAAGGGAAAAAATCTTTATGACGGAAAAATCATATATTGATATATTTGAAGAAAATTATGAGCAGATTGAAGAGGGCATCTTTCGGGCGGCACAAGCTTCGGGCAGAAGCAGAGAGGATTTAATTCTTCTTGCGGCAACCAAGACGGTGCCTGTGGAGGTTATAAATCACGCAATATCAAGAGGAATTACCCATATAGGAGAAAACCGAGTTCAAGAGTTTCTTTCAAAGGAAGAAAAACTATTGACCGATGCTAAAAGGCATTTTATCGGTCATCTGCAGACCAACAAGGTTAAGGATATAGTAGGCAGAGTTGAAATGATAGAGTCGGTTCATTCGATGAAGCTTGCATCGGTAATAGGACGGATTTCTGCAGAACGCGGAATCACGACCGATATTTTACTTGAGGTTAACATCGGCAGAGAAGAAAGCAAATCTGGCTTCGTGACAGAAGAGCTTGATGAGGCAATAGAAAAAATTGCGAAAATTGAGGGAATAAGACTTAAAGGTCTTATGGCAATTCCGCCCATTTGCGAAAAAGAAGAAGAAAATACAAGATATTTTGAAGAAATGTATAAACTGTTTATTGACAACAGAGGCAAAAAAATAGATAATGTTAGTATGGAGTATCTGTCGATGGGTATGTCGTCCGACTATGCCGAGGCAATAAAGTGCGGAAGCAACCTTGTGCGAGTTGGCACATCCCTTTTCGGAAAAAGAAATTATAAATAGATGGGAGAAAAACAATGGCTTTAAAGGATATGTTTAAAAATCTTATAAATCTTAACGAGGGCGACCTAGAGGAAGAATTTGAAGAGACTGCGGCTGAGGAGCCACAGGAGCAGCCAAGGGCCAAAAGAGAGGCTCCTGTCAGAAGATATACCGAAACACGCCGTCGTTCAGGCGAGGCACCATCTGCGATGAAGGTTGTTATTGTCAGACCCGAAATTTTTGATGAGGTTGCAGGAATTGCAGACCATTTGATTCAGGGTAAAACGGTAGTGCTTAACCTTGAAAATTCCAACAAGGATATGTCGAGAAGAATTGTCGATTTTATGAGCGGTTCGGCATACGCGCTTGCTTGCAAACTTAAGAAGGTTGCGAACAACACCTTTATTATTGTTCCTGAGCATACAGATATTGCGGGCGAGCTTTTGCTTGACGACTTCGACGAGCAAAACTATTATATTTAATGGATTTAAAGCTTTTGCCCTCGAGGGTGAGCGATGCTATCAGGCTTTGTGACAGCACAGCTTTCCCTAAATTTATTGGGTTTTTAACACCTGAGGAAACGGCAGTTGCTTTGGCGGTTGCAAAAAAGCAGAATGCAGACACCGTATGCTTTGGCGGGTATGAAGCGGCAGAAAGGGTGTTTTTGGGCGTTTTCCCCGAATGGTGTGAAAACAGGGAGGATTATTTTCCGATAAAACCGATAACCTTTAAATACCGCACCGAAGACAAGCTTTCGCACAGAAACTTTCTTGGTACGCTGATGTCACTGGGCATTGCGCGCGAGACGGTTGGCGATATACTGGTGGGCGAAGGTCGGACGGTAGTTTTCCTTTCGCAAGAAATTGCGGATTTTGTGTTTTCACAGGTCGAAAAGGTGTCGGGTGTTGGCGTCAGGCTTGAGTATGGTTTTAACGAACCTCTTCCAACAATGAGCAGTTTTAAAGAAATTAACGGCACATTGGCGTCGGCGCGGCTTGACTGTGTTATTGCCACCCTTATAAACACCTCGCGAGGCAAGGCCTGCGAGCTTATTGAAGATCGAATGGTTTCGGTTAATTCGGTTTGCTGTGAGAAGGCGGTAAAGACGGTGGTAAGCGGAGACAAAATTACCGTGAGAGGCAAGGGCAAGTTTGTTATTGACAGCATAGATAATCGGTCGAAAAAGGACCGTTTGATTTTAAAAGCAAAAAAGTTTGTGTGATGGAGGCTAATTTTATGTTAAAAGCGATAGACATTAAAGAGGCAGTTTTTGCAAAGTCGATGAGCGGCTATAAGCAGGATGAGGTTGACGCTCTGCTTGACAAGGTTTATGAGGATTATGTTCAGTTTGAGACTGTTGCGGCGGCTCTTCAGACCAGAATTTCCTCACTTGAAAAGGAGCTTGAAGAAAAGGAGACCTCTGCAAACAGCATTAATACGGTGCTTATAAGTGCACAGAAGCTTGCTGATTCTATTGTTGAGGATGCAAAGAAAAAGGCCGATGAAACCATCGAAAATGCAAACACCGAGGCCGAAAACATCAAGTTCAGAACAAAGAAGGCTCTTGAGGAAATTGACGCTGTTCTTACAGAACAGAAAAACAAGGCTCAGGCTGAGGTTGACCTTATGCTTGAAGATGCCGCAAGAAAATCAGAGGGAATGATTTTGGCGGCTAAGGATTCGGTTACAAGAGAGCAGTTGCTTTTTGACAAGCTTAAGTCTGAGGTTGCAGAGTTTAAGAAGAGCATTAAGGATACATACAAGGCACATCTTGAGTCGCTTTCTAAGCTTCCCGATGAGGTTACTTTAAATCCAGAGCTTGCTGCCTCTACCATTGAGGAGATAATCAATAATGAGCCTGACCTTTTGAAATTTATTGAAAAAACCCCTGTCGCTCAGGTCGTGGAGGTTGAAGAAATCATCGAAGAAGAGACCACCGAAGAGGAAATAATCGAAGAAGTGATTGAGGCTTCTGAGGAGGATGACACGGTGGTTTATGAGGCTCCCACCGGATTTACAGTTCAGGTTGAAGAAAATGAAGAAGATGAAGAGCCGAATTTCGCAAGTAGCTTCTTTACCAAAAATTTATAATTAAAGGCAATTATTTTTAGGAGAAACAGCAGATGGAACAACAGGATTATAACAAAACACTTAACCTACCCGTAACAGAATTCCCGATGAGAGCGGGGCTTCCCACACGTGAGCCTGAGGCACTTGAGAAGTGGCAGCAGGAGGGAGTTTACGAGGAGCTTATGAAGCTTAACGAAGGCAAGCCGGAGTATATTTTACACGACGGCCCTCCCTACGCTAACGGAATTATTCATATGGGTACGGCACTCAATAAATCCCTTAAGGATTTTGTTGTAAGATATAAGAATATGAGTGGATTCAAGGCTCCGTTTGTGCCGGGATATGACACACACGGACTTCCGACCGAGCTTAAAGCAAGAAAAGCGGCAGGTATGAAATCGAGCGAGCGTATTTCGGCGCTTGAGCTTCGCAAAATGTGCCGCGAATTTGCGGTTGGTTTTGCAGAGGACCAGAGAAAGCAGTTTGAGCGACTTGGAGTTCTCGGTGAATGGGATAATCCTTATTTAACCCTTAAAAACGAATATGTTGCAAAGCAGATTGAGGTTTTCGGCGAGATGGCCGACAAGGGTTATATTTACAAGGGACTTAAGCCTGTGTATTGGTGCTCTGACTGTCAGACGGCTCTTGCTGAGGCAGAAATTGAGTATGCTGAGGACCCCTGTTATTCTATTTATGTTAAATTCCCCGTAAAAGAGGATAAAGGTTTGCTCTCGGCTCTTGGTGCAGATGTTAGCAAGACGTATTTTGTGATTTGGACCACAACAACCTGGACCTTGCCTGCTAACCTTGCGATTTGCGTCGGACCCGAATATGAATATTCGGTAATTCGTTTCGGTGACGAGTTTTATATTATGGCAAGCGAGCTTGCTGAGGGCGCAATGACCGCGGCTGAGAAGGCGGATTATGAAATTGTTGGAAAAATCAAGGGTAGCGAGCTTGAGTATATGGTGGCACGCCATCCCTTTATTGACCGCGATTCGCTTATCATTGTGGGCGACCACGTAACCCTTGAAAGCGGTACGGGTTGTGTTCATACTGCTCCGGGTCACGGTGTTGATGACTTTGAGGTTTGCCGTAAATATGACGAGATTGGAATGGTTGTTCCTGTAGATAACAAGGGTGTTCTTACCGAAGAGGCCGGAATGTTTGCGGGACTTACCACAGATGAGGCAAACAAGAAGATTGCCGTTTGGCTTGATGAGAACGGATATCTTTTCGCACTTAAGAAAATCATTCACCAATATCCTCATTGCTGGAGATGCAAAAACCCCATTCTTTTCCGCGCGACAGAGCAATGGTTCTGCTCAATTTCTGCATTTGCTGACAAGGCAGTTGAAGAGATTTCCAAGGTTAAATGGATTCCTGAGTGGGGCGAGGGCAGAATTGCCGGAATGGTTAAAGACAGAAGCGACTGGTGTATTTCCCGTCAGCGCACATGGGGCGTTCCCATTCCTATGTTCTATTGTGAGGAGTGCGGCAAGGAGTATATAAACAAGGAGACGATTGCGAAAATTTCCGAAATTTTCCGAAAGGATGGGGCAGACGCTTGGTATGCTCTTGAGGCTGGTGAACTTATGCCCGAAAATGCGGTCTGTGAATGCGGTTGCAAGACCTTTAAGAAAGAAACCGATATTATGGACGTATGGTTTGATTCGGGAGTTTCGCACGCGGCAGTTCTTGGAAACCGCGATTATTTAAGCCGTCCGGCAGACCTTTATTTAGAGGGTGCTGACCAGTATAGAGGTTGGTTCCAGTCATCACTTCTGACTTCGGTTGCTACCGACGGAATTGCTCCTTACAAGACCGTAGTAACCCACGGTTGGGTTGTTGACGGCGAGGGTAAAAAAATGTCGAAATCGCTCGGCAACACCATTATTCCTGATGATATTGTTAAGCAGTATGGTGCTGATATTTTAAGACTTTGGGTTGCTTCTTCGGATTATCATGCGGATATTCGAGTTTCACCCGACATTCTTAAACAGCTTTCTGAAATTTATAGAAAAATTAGAAATACTGCAAGATTTATTCTTGGAAATATTTCTGATTTCGACCCCAAGTGCGATATGGTTGCAGATGATGTGCTTGAGGAAATCGACCATTGGGCACTTTCAAGGCTTGGACAGGTGGTTAAGACCTGCCGAGATGCCTATGAGAATTTCGAATATCATATAATTTTCCACGCAATTCACAATTTCTGCGTTATTGATATGTCGAACTTCTATCTTGATGTGCTTAAGGACAGACTTTATGTTGAGGCTAAGGATAGCGTGACAAGACGCGCGGCTCAGACTGCGATTTATAAAATCCTTGACACTGTAACCCGTCTTATTGCGCCCATTCTTGCATTTACGGCAGACGAGATTTGGCAGTTTATGCCACACACCGCCGACTGTGACGCAAGACACGTGGTTTATAATTCCTTCCCTGCCTCTGCTGAGAGCTATGACGAGGAGTTTATGGCGCGTTGGGAAAAAATTCACAAAATGCGCGATGATGTTAAAAAAGCACTTGAGCTTGCGCGCGCAGACAAGGTTATCGGCGCGGCACTTGACGCAAAGGTTACACTTTATGCTGAGGGCGAACTTTATGACTTTGCCGAGAGCGTAAAAGAGCTTTTACCCACCGTATTTATGGTTTCTGACTTTGAGCTTGTAAAGGGTAATAAGGGCGACTTTAAGGGCGAAATCGAAAACATGAGCGTTACGGCAGAGCGCGCAGGCGGAGAAAAATGCGCACGCTGCTGGTCTTACGGCGATACTGTCGGCACAGACAGTGAGCATCCGACCATTTGCGCACGCTGTGCAAAGGTTATAAGCACTATAGATTTTGCCGAATAATTAGTTTGGAGGAAGCGGTTTGTCTTTCGTTTTGGCTTGTGCTACGGCTGTTATTTTTCTGGGACTTGACCAGATTACAAAATATATTGTTACAACAAATATGACACTGGGCGAGACGGTGGACTTTATTGACGGCTTTCTAGACTTCACCTATATCCACAACGACGGGGGAGCCTGGGGTATGCTTGGCGGAGAACGCTGGCTGCTTTTAGGGGTGACCTCGGTCGTTATGGTTATAATGATTATTTTCCTTATAAAAAATGCCCGAAAAAGCTTGTTGCTTTTCTGGGCGGGCTGCCTTGTTATTTCGGGCGGACTTGGAAATATGATTGACCGCGTTTTCAGAGGCGGAGAGGTTATCGATTTTTTGAGGGTGCGGTTTATAGATTTTCCGATTTTCAATATTGCAGACTGCGCGGTTGTTATCGGCGCGGGGCTTCTTATATTATACTTCGTGCTTGATACTATAAATGATATTAAGGCAAAAAGGCAGAAAAGCGATGGAAGAGATTAAAATTCTGAGCGACTGCGGTGCCGAAAGAATAGACGCGTTTATTGCCGAAAAAACCGATATTTCGCGTTCGCGCGTGGTAAAGCTTATTGAAAACGGAGAGGTTACGGTTAACGGACAAAGGGTTAACAAAAAGGCTTCGGTGAGGGCGGGTGACGAGATAATCGTTATTATGCCTGATGCTGTGCCGCTTGAGGCAAAGGCCGAGAATATTCCGCTTGACATAATTTATGAGGACGACGAGCTGCTTGTTGTTAACAAGCCAAAGGGTATGGTTGTGCATCCAGCCGCCGCAAATTATGACGGTACACTCGTTAACGCTTTGCTTGCCCATTGTGGAAACTCGCTTTCGGGGATAGGCGGTGTTATGCGGCCGGGGATACTCCACCGCATTGATAAAAACACACGCGGTCTTTTGATGGTGGCAAAAAACGACAGCTCCCATCAGTTTTTAGCCCAGCAGATTAAAGAGCATTCCTTTACCCGCGAATATGAAGCGGTGGTTTACGGAAATGTTAAGAATGATAGCGGCAGGGTTGACGCACCGATAGGACGCCATCCTATAAAGCGTAAGCAGATGGCGGTTACCGACAAGAACTCAAAGAATGCCGTTACACATTATGAGGTCATTGACCGTTATGACGGATTTACACATATAAGATGCCGACTTGAGACGGGAAGAACACATCAAATCCGTGTTCATATGGCTTACATTGGACATCCTGTTGCAGGTGACGAGGTGTACGGTCCGAGAAAGGTTATAAAAGAGCTTTCGGGACAGTGCCTCCATGCGAAGAAAATCGGCTTTGTTCACCCGAATGGGAAATATATGGAGTTCGAGAGCGAGTTGCCTGAGTATTTTAAGGGGTTCCTTGAAAGGATTAAATAATGGCGATTTTTGATAATTGTGTTCTGGCTTCTGATATAGACGGAACGCTTGTAGACAGCGGATTTATTTCGCCGAGGAATTTAGAGGCTATTGACTTTTTTCGTAAAAACGGCGGAACCTTTATTATATCGACCGGCCGAAGCGCGACAGCACTCGGTCAGGTTTTTAGACTTATGGACAAATCTATAGTAGGCCCAAGCGTTGTGCTTAACGGCGGAATGATTTATGATTTTAGTAAAAACAAAGCTATATATGCAAAGGTGCTTGACGAGGAAACAAAAGCCCTTGCAAGCTTCGTTAAGGCAAACTATTCGGATGTTGGAATTGAGGTACATTCGAATACTGAGGTTTATTCGGTTAACGCTACTTTCGAGACCGAGTTCCATGAGGATTATGAGTTGCTTGAGCGTGAGTATGTTACGGTCGATGAAATAATCGATAAGCCTTGGAATAAGGTACTTTACACATTTAAATCTGAAGAGGAAAGACAGGTCCTTAAAAGACAGCTTATTGAGATGGCAAAGGGTCGATGTGTTTTCGTCGAAACAGAGATAAATTTTGAGGGAAGGCACCATCTTTATCTTGAGCAGCTTCCGCTTGGAACGAGCAAGGGGAATGCTTTAAGGGAGCTTAGAAAAATACTGAGTATCAGGGATGGCGGACTTTTCGTAATAGGCGATTATTATAATGATGTTGCTATGCTTAAAGAGGGCGACATCGCTTCAACACCCTCAGGTGCGCCTGAGGAGCTTAAAAAAATGGCGAATTTTGTCGGAGGCAGTTGCCGAGAGGGCGCGGTTGCCGACTTTATAGAATATTTAACAAACCGGAGGTAAAAAATGGACCAGCATAAGAAGAAAGAATTAAGTATTGCGGCCTGCAAAATAAGAAGGAGTATTATTGACGGTGTTCATTCTGCAAAGGCAGGACATCCTGGCGGCTCACTTTCAATTGCCGACCTGATGGCATATCTGTATTTTGACAAGATGAACATTGACCCTGAAAATCCAAAAAAGGAAGACCGCGACCGTTTTGTTTTGTCTAAAGGACATGCGGCTCCTGCACTTTATGCCACTCTTGCACACAGAGGATTTTTCCCTGTGGAAGAAATGATTACCCTCCGTCATACAGGTGCGCGTCTTCAGGGACACCCCGATATGAAGAATATTCCCGGTGTTGATATGTCCTCAGGCTCACTCGGACAGGGAATTTCCTGTGCGGTAGGTATGGCCCTTTCTGCCAAGCACTTTGAAAACCCTTGGCGCGTTTATACCGTTCTTGGTGACGGCGAGTGCGAAGAGGGACAGGTTTGGGAGGCTGCAATGTTTGCAGGAAACAAGAAGCTTTCAAATCTTACCGCTTATGTTGATTTTAATAATTTGCAGATTGACGGAAGCTGTGACGAGGTTAACTCTCCCGCTCCGCTTGACAAGAAATTTGAGGCGTTTGGCTGGAACGTTATTGTTATAGACGGACATAACTTTGACCAAATTGAAGAGGCCACGCTTGCGGCCGAGAAGGTTACCGACAAGCCCACCGCTATTATTATGAATACAATAAAGGGCAAGGGCGTTTCGTATATGGAAAACGTTTGCGGATGGCACGGAAAAGCCCCCGGTGACGAGGATTATGCTGTTGCGGTTAAAGAGCTTGATGAAATGCTTGCAGGCTTGATGTAAGGAGAGAAGAAAATGGCTGATGTTAAAAAAATTGCTACAAGAGACGGCTATGGCGCCGCACTTGTTGAGCTTGGAAAAGAGAGAGACGATTTTATTGTAATGGATGCTGACCTTGCGGAAGCAACCAAAACAGGCGCATTTAAAAAGGCATTTCCAGAACGCTTTTATGACTGTGGAATTGCAGAGGGCAATATGATGAGCATTGCGGCAGGTATTGCGGCAACCGGCAAAAAGGTTTTTGCAAGTTCCTTTGCGATGTTCGCTGCGGGCAGAGCATTTGAACAGATTAGAAATTCTATCGGCTATCCTCACCTTAATGTTGTAATCGGCGCGACACACGCCGGAATTTCGGTAGGCGAGGACGGTGCTACACACCAGTGCTGCGAGGATATCGGAATTATGCGTACCATTCCCGGAATGACCATTATTAATCCTGCAGATTATACCGAGGCGTTTAAGGCTGTTAAGGCTGCGGTTAATCATGACGGACCTGTTTATATGCGGTTTGGACGTCTTGCAGTTCCTGTGGTTTTTGATGATGATTACACCTTTGAAATCGGAAAGGGCGTAGAGCTTAAAGAGGGTACCGATGTTACGATTATTGCAACGGGACTTATGGTTGCAGAGGCTCTTGAGGCTTATGAAATCCTTAAAAACGAGGGAATTAGCGCAAGAATTATAAATATGGCAACCATTAAGCCGCTTGATACCGAGATTGTGCTTAAGGCTGCGAAGGAAACGGGCGTTATCGTAACAGCCGAGGAGCACAGCGTTATCGGCGGACTCGGCTCGGCGGTTTCGGAATATTTAAGTGAAAATTATCCTGTTCCCGTATTGAAGCTTGGCGTTTATGACACATTTGGAATGTCGGGCCCTGCAAACGAGCTGCTTGACAAGTTCGGCCTTCGCGCAAAGGATATTGCCGAAAAGGCAAGAAAGGCTGTAGCACTTAAGAAATAATTATTTTAAATTTAAACACCGCAGAAGTTTCTGCGGTGTTTTTCTGTTTTAGTTGCAAATAGAAAT
>JAGBUC010000004.1 GCA_017630985.1 Clostridia bacterium | reverse complement strand
AAATAAAAACGGCTGCAAATATGCAGCCGTTTTTTTATTATAGTTTTTATTATCTGTTGTTGATGATTTTTGTAAGCTCAACGGGGTCGACAATTTTGCCGTCCTTATATACACGCATATTGCCCGAAGCAATTTCATCAATAAGGATAACCTCGCCAGCGTTATAACCAAATTCGAACTTGATATCCCAAAGGTCGAGACCCATAGTCTTAAGGTCGTCAGCAACAATTTTTGTAATCTTAAGGGTCTGCTCCTTCATGCTTTCAAACATTTCGGGAGACATTACACCAAGAGCCGCAAGGCCTTCGCCTGTAACAAGCGGGTCACCCTTTTCGTCGTTTTTAAAGGTGCACTCAACATATCCACCCTCAAGAACAGTTCCGTCCTTAATATACTCGCCGTATCTTCTGATAAAGCTGCCTGTTGCAACGAGACGGCAGATAACCTCAAGGCCGTGACCGAAAACGGTAGCCGGAAGAACCTCCATAGTAGCTTCGTCAATATTTGCAGAAACATAGTGGGTTTTAATGCCTGCTTTTTTTAGAAGCTCAAAATAGCGAATTGAGGTTTTGAGGTTTGCCTTGCCGATTCCCTCAATGGTAAGACCTACTGTGTTTTCGCCCGGGTCGAACACACCGTCTTTGCCTGTGCAATCGTCCTTAAATTTAAGCATAACGTTGCCATTGTCAAGAGAGTAAACGTCCTTTGTTTTGCCTTCATATATTTTTTTCATCTTAAACACTCCTTAGAGCAATAAATTTACTTATTAAGTATATCACAAGTTTTGCAGTTTTTATAGTTTTTTTTCAAAAATTTTTAATATTTATATTTTCTGTATAAAAATTTTTTCTTATAATATTTTAATTTATATCATTCAAACATAATTTATAACCTCTACAACACCGCTTGAATGGTATAGAGAGGGGGTGACGAGAATTGAAAACCCGCTGCCTGCAGGACAGGTCCATTCAACCATGCTTTTTCTCGGCACCGCACATGAGGCAAGAAGCATCATAATGGCGCCGCCGTGCATAATAACGGCCGAATGCTCCGCACCGCTTGCCATCATATCACGAACAATCTCGTTAAGTCCAACACAAAGTCTTTTTGCAAACTCGGTGTTGTCCTCGCCGTTTGGCGCGGCAGATATTCTGCCCGCTGCCCAATCGGCATAAGAGGGAAAAGCCTCAAGCTCGCCGGCGGTTTTACCTTCAAAATCACCAAAATCTATCTCACGCATATTTTCAATAAGTTTAATATCCTTATTAGGATAAAGTATATTTGCGGTCTGTCTGCAACGAATCATAGGACTTGAATACACCTTGTCGACCTTGGGATAGTCGGTTTCTTCCTTAAGTCTTATAAGCTCGCTGACGCCGACTGCCGCAAGGGGTAGGTCGGTAACGCCGATATATTGCTGTTTTAAATTGCCCTCGGTAAGTCCGTGGCGTATTAGATGAATTTTAAAGGTTTTCATACAAAACTCCTAAAATATTGTTTATAACAGAGTTGGATACAAGCATACCCTCGTCGGTTAGCGAAACCGAAGTATCGGTTACTATGCACAGTCGGTTTTTTTCTAAATTTTTAATTAGCGACATCGCCCTATCGCTAAATTCTATACCAAATCTATCCTCAAGCTCTGAGAAGATGAGACCTCTTTTAAGCCTCAGCGAAAGCATAACGAATTCCTCACCGCTACCGCCGTCACCGTCTTCGATAATCTTTGTATTTTCTATAAATGAGTTTAAATCCCTTTCATAGAAAAAACGCTTGCCGTCAAAAAAAGAATGTGCCGAAGGTCCTATTCCTATATATTCCTCGGTGAGCCAGTATTTATTATTATGTCTGCTCTCGAAATCTTTTTTTGCAAAGTTTGAAATTTCATAATGTGAAAATCCGTGCTCGTTCAGGCTTCTGCAAAGCTGTAAATACTGGTCGGCAACACAGTCGTCACTTGGAATATTAAGCGAAATGGCAGAAAACGGTGTATCCTTTTCTATTTTGAGTATATAAGCAGAAATATGCTCAATATTTAATTTAAGCAGGGCATCAATACTTTTTTGCAGAGTGGAGACACTGCTGTCGGGCAAGCCGAGCATAAGGTCGGCAGTAATGTTATGGAACCCAATAGACCGTGCTAGCTTTACGGTATTTACCGCGTCGGCAAAGCTGTGCCGTCTGCCCAACACTTTAAGCTCATTATCATCGGCAGATTGTATACCTATGGATATGCGGTTGACACCAAGACCTTTTGCGGCAGACAAAAACTCCGAAACATTATCGGCAGGATTAACCTCACAGGTTATTTCGGCATCGTCGGTTAGAACAAAAGATTGTCTCACGGCAGAAAAAATCTTTTCAAGCTCCTCTGCTGTTAAAAGGGAGGGTGTTCCGCCACCGATATAAAGAGTATCAATGGGGCGCGCAGTAAGCGCACCCCATTTTATTATCTCTTCGCAAAGCCGCTTAATATACCCTTGCCGCATCGTCTTATCTGGGCAGACCGAATAAAAATCGCAATAGTTGCACTTTTTTTCGCAAAAGGGTATATGAATGTAAAGCCCCAGAGACTTAGTCAAGGATTTCTCCTATGCAGCTTCCCGGAATTGCCGCAGCGTTTGCCTCGTCGGTGTCGAGGTGCATAGCAAGGGCATAACTGTCGGATACACGTGCTACAACGTCGCCGAAGATAAGTGCTCTGTCAGCGGTGGGGATTTTAACCGATACAATCTGGCTGTCGGTAATTCCATACTTTTCAGCATCAGCTGTTGTCATATGAATGTGACGCTTTGCAGCAATAACGCCCTCTGTAAGCTCAACCTCACCGGCGGGGCCAACGAGTTTGCAAGCGCCGCTGCCCGCAATGTCACCTGACTCGCGGATTGGAGCCTTAACTCCGATAGCGCGCGCGTCGGTAAGCGAAAGCTCAACCTGAGTTGCCTTTCTGCAAGGACCAAGAATAGAAACACCGGCAAGCTCTTTCTTAGGGCCTACAACGGTAACACGCTCTTCACAGGCATACTGACCGGGCTGTGAAAGGTCTTTTTTAGGGGTGAGCTTATAGCCCTCACCGAAAAGAATAGCAAGATGCTCTTCGGATACATGCACGTGACGTGCCGAAATTTCAACCAACACTTCTTTTGCCATAATAAATACTCCTTTGTATGTAAATATCTTACATATTAATTTTACACAATATTAACCGATTTTGCAAGGGGTTTAACAAAAATAAACGGACGGTTTTTACCGTCCGTTTAAAATGTAGTGAATTAAGCCTCAGAAATAGCGTCTACAGGGCAACCTGCTGCACAAGCGCCGCAGTCGATGCACTTATCGGGGTCGATAACGAATTGAGTATCGCCCTCAGAAATAGCTTCTACGGGGCAGCCTGCTGCACAAGCGCCACAGCTGATGCAAGCGTCGGAAATTTTGTATGCCATTTAAAACACCTCCTCGTGTCTATTCTAATTTTAACACATATTCGACAAAATGCAAGAAGATTTTTAATCCAAAAAAGATATTTTATTCCTCTGCATTTTGCGGCTTTTGAGCCGGCTTTTTATTTTTGCCTCGGGAAAGCAGCTCAACCTCACTTCTGTGAAGCTTTATTGGCGCACCCTCGTCGCCAAGCTTGATATAAAGCATACCCGTAAGCGGATTTTCGTCGATAACCGTTCCGTTTCCTGATGCGGTTTTAACATATGAGCCAACGGGCGGGGTTATAGAATTAAGATATTCATAAGCCTCCTGCTCATAATTAAGACAGCACATAAGTCTTCCGCAGCTACCCGATATTTTGGTCGGGTTAAGGGAAAGACCCTGTTCCTTTGCCATTTTAATTGAAACCGGCTGAAAATCGTCAAGAAAACGGTTACAGCAGAAGGGTTGACCGCAAATTCCAAGACCGCCA
This sequence comes from Clostridia bacterium, assembly GCA_017630985.1. Classification (GTDB taxonomy): domain Bacteria; phylum Bacillota; class Clostridia; order Oscillospirales; family Acutalibacteraceae; genus SFWF01. Next base: position 302 of record JAGBUC010000004.1, on the reverse strand, counting down.
AGCATTTTTGCCTCGTCACGCACGCCGATTTGCCTCAGCTCTATCCTTGTGTGGAAGCTGGAAGCCAAGTCTTTAACAAGGTCACGGAAATCAACCCGTCCGTCACTTGTAAAATAGAAAAGTATTTTGCTGCCATCAAAAGCATATTCAACTTCGACTAGCTTCATGTCAAGCTTGTGCTCTAACACCTTTTTTTCACAAAGCTTAAAGGCTTCTTCTGCCTTTTTCTTGTTTTCGGCAACCTTTCTCTTGTCGATGTCGTCGGCAAGGCGCAAAACCTTTTTTAGCGGTTTAACAATTTT
>JAGBUC010000034.1 GCA_017630985.1 Clostridia bacterium | reverse complement strand
GTGTATTTTCTTTTGCAGAAAATCATTTCGCCCGAGGTAAGCTTTTGGTTTTCGAGCGCTGCTACCGCAACAGCAGGCTTTACGGTCGAGCCCGGAGGATATATTCCCTGAAAGGCTCGGTTGGTGAGAGGAACCCCCTTTTTATCAGATACAAGCTTGTTATAATCCTCAGAAAATGTTGTGAGATTATAAGACGGATAGTTTGCGCTTGAAATAACGCCTCCCGTTTTAACATCGAGCATAACCGCCGCACCGCCGGTCACCGACTTTCCAATCTCTTTGAGCGACTCAACCGAACTTGCGAGTGCGGCTTGGGTGGCGGTCTGGATGCTTTTGTCGAGGTTTAAAACAACCGTTTTTCCGGGCACGGGGTGTTTTGTTATTTCGCTAGAAAGGATGTTTCCTTTTGAATCTATTTTATAGGTGATTTCTCCGTCGGTTCCGTGGAGCTGTTCTTCGGCAAGTTTCTCTATACCCGACTTTCCAACCTTATCGTCATAAGAGTAGCCTAGTTTTTTATATTTTGAAGTCCACTCCTCAGCATCAATAGAGCCTACCATTCCTATAAGGTGGGGCGCAAGTGTTCCGTCGACATACTCGCGGAATGGCACAATATTTATTGTAACTCCGTCTAAAATCATGCCCGATTCAAGAACAATCTGCATTATTTCGCTTGATACATCCTCAGAAAAAGTGAACGGATTTGAAACCGAAAAATCGTGTCGCTCAAGACTGTATCTAACCCCCATTATAACGCGGGCTGTTGATGCATCATAGTTTTCAAGCTCATATCGCTCGACCATTTCATCAAAACAGTTTTCGGAGGTTGCGTAATGTGCAAGACCAAGATGCGATTTAAGGGCGGATACCGCCTGTGTATTGTCCTTAAAGGCATATGGAGCCTCGGAGGCAATCGGCAGGATATCGGTCCATTTGGTCTCTCTCTTTAAGAGCATTTTGCATAAATTCAGTATGGTCTCATTGGCGGTATCCATACTGAAATACGCCTTGTTAAATATTATGTTATAACCCTCGCGGTTTACGGCGATTTCCCGTCCGTTACGGTCAAGAATTTCGCCGCGCTGGGCTTTAATTGGCGCCTTGCGGTAGGATATCCCCTGAGCTTGTGCTATATAGGTTTCAGCGTTCGAAACCTGAAGCGAAAATACCTGAAATGAATATATAAGCAGTATCACAGCCATAAGCACAGATAAAACCGAAAGGCGTTTTCTGGGTTTCTTTTTAAAGGGCAATTTTAAATTTCCTTTCTTGTGTAATAGGTGGCTACTCTATATTTCTGTAAGCTTTTTCTGTAAAAAGTAAAATGGTATAAACCACACCGCAGTATATACAACCGACGGTATGAGGTATACGACAAAATATTCGTAGTTAACTGCAACTCCCTTAAAGGCAAAAAATATTAGATATCTTAAAAAGAAATAACAGAACGACATTAGGAGGGATAGGCACATTGCTGCCTTTAAATTTCTGTTTAAAAGTCTTGTCGCCAGAACAGAACATAACGAACATCCAACCACAAAGTAAACCGAGTTAAAGAAGCTGGCTTCAGTAACGGCGCTGTCCATAAGTATTCCAATAAAAAGCCCTGCCGAAAGAAATGCGGTATTGCTGTAAAATACGGAGATTGAAAGGGCAAGAGGTATAAGCAAATTTGGAACCGCTTCTCCGATTTTAAAAGTGCAAAGACCCGAATACCTCAGTATAAAAACTAAGAAAATAAGAATTATATTAACAAAAGCGCAAACAAATCGTCTTTTTTTGTTATTCATATCCTATTTCTCCCCAATAAGCTCGTTTCCCTGACCCGAGAAAGAGGTTATAATCATAACATTTTTAAGCTCGTCAAAGTTAACCGCGGGGGTTATTGTTGCGTAAAGCGAAGAGGAGAGAGGGTCGTGACTAATGTTGTCAATAGTTCCGATAATAAGCTTATCGGGGAATATTCCGCTACCCGATGTCACAACTATATCGCCGATTGCGACAGAACAGGTTCTTGGCAGATTGTAAAAACGCGTTTTACCCTCTGCCGCCAGCTCGACCGTTCCCGAAAGCGCGCCGGCGTCATTCGTTCGCGAGTCGTATGCTCCGCATACAAGCGAGGTGCTAAGCAGGGTTGTTACCTTGCTGGTCGATACCCCAACCTGAGATATATATCCAACAAGACCCGAATCGGTTATAACAGGGTCAAAAAGTGAAACTCCTTGTAGACTTCCTGCATCAACCGTGAGCCCCCCAAAAACATCGTCGGGGTCCTTAGTGGTAACAAGGGCAGGGCAGAACTTAAAGTCGGGATTTATATCCTTTATCTCAAGATACTCTTTATAAAATTCGTTGTCGGTAAGCGCCGACTGATAATCAACAAGCTGTCCTCTTAAAGCGTCGATTTCGGTCTTAAGCTTATCGTTCTCAGCGTTAAGCTTTGCCGCCGAGTTAAAATTGGCGCTCATTTCGCTAAAGGATTGAACGATGGTATTACCGAGCTTTTGAAACGGCGCGGCAACCGCACCAAGAACGCTTGCCTGAGGCGCCATAAAACCGCCGATAACACCCGCCGTTACAGAAACCGCTATAACAACAAGAACAATGGCTATAATTTTTTTAAATTCTTTGCTGCGAAGAAAAAAACGCAACCCATTCACCTTCTATCTATAGTGCTTGCCTCTTCTGAAAACATAGTTGTCGAAGCGGTGGCCAGGCTCAAGTCTTTTTGCTGTTCCCATAACAACGCAGTCTATAGGATTTTCTGCAATCGTTACGGGCATATTGGTCTCTTGCTCGATAAGCTCTGCCAGACCTCTGAGCAGTGAACTGCCTCCCGTAAGTGTAATGCCGCTTTCGATAATGTCTGCAGAAAGCTCTGGAGGGGTCTTTTCAAGGGTGGTTCTTATGGTGTCAACTATAACGGCTACAGTGTCACTCATAGCCTCGCGCACCTCTTCGGAAGAGATTGTAATATTCTTCGGAAGACCGTCAAGAAGATTTCGTCCCTTGATTTCAACCGTCTTTTCGTCATCGTAGGGAAGTGCCGAGCCGATTTCTATTTTTATCTGCTCTGCTGTGCGCTCACCGATAAGCAGATTATACTTCTTGCGTATATAAGCAATTATTGCTTCGTCCAGGTCGTCTCCTGCCGTTCTGACCGACTGAGCCGTAACTATGTCGCCAAGCGAAATAACTGCAACCTCGGTTGTTCCGCCACCGATATCTGCTATCATACAGCCTTTAGGGTCCCAAACGGGAAGTCCTGCGCCAACCGCCGCAGCCATTGGCTCTTCTATTATGTCAATATCGGTAGCGCCTGCCTGCTTTAAAACTCCGTGAACGGCGCGACTCTCAACCTCGGTGACACCGGCGGGAACGGTAATAACAACCCGAACGCGAGATATAAAGGAGCCCTTAAGCGACTCTTTTATAAATCTTTTAAGCATGGCAGCCGTAACGTCATAGTCTGCAATAACTCCGTGCTTTAGAGGACGCACCGCTACAATCGAGCCTGGCGTTCTTCCAATCATCTCTTTGGCCTGAGTTCCGACCGCGCGAACGGCGTCGTTGCGGACATCATATGCAACGACCGACGGTTCTCTCATAATAATTCCTCTGCCTTTAAGATAAACCAGAGTGTTTGATGTTCCAAGGTCAATACCAATATCTCTTGTAAATAACATAATATATCCTCTTTTCAAAAAAGATTATTTTCTGTAATCAATCGGAAGGGTAGCCGTTGCGTTAAGCTCAGCTCCCGCAGTGTTGCCTGAGGCGAGTTCAAATGCCGCCTGAACTCCCACCATTGCGGCGTTGTCTCCGCAATATTTTAGTGGCGGGCAGTAAAGCTTAATGCCTCTTTTTTTACATTCCTCTTCCATTCGCCGCCTTAGTTCGCTGTTGGCGGAAACGCCGCCGGCAAGCACCAAGGTATCCCGTCCTGTCTGTTTAAGGGCAAGGAAGGTGTTTTCAATCAGCATATCACAAACACGTTTTCTAACGGTTGCGGCTAAAACAGGGACATCAACCTCTTCACCCTTTTGACTCGCGTTATGAAGTGTGTTTATAACGGCGGTTTTAAGCCCCGAAAACGAGAAATCAAATGTGCTTCCCTCAACATGAGGCTTGGGAAGCGAATATTTGTTAAAATCTGCCACACTTGCAACCTTGTCAAGATTAACTCCGCCGGGGTAGGAAAGTCCCATCGCGCGCGCCGCTTTGTCAAAGCATTCTCCAGCGGCATCGTCTCTTGTCTGACCGATAATCTCAAAGTCGGTATAATCCTTAACATCGGTTATAAGACTGTTTCCACCCGACACCGTAAGGCACATAAAGGGAGGTTTAAGCTCCTCGTTGCCGATATAGTTTGCCGCTATGTGAGAGCGAAGATGATGAACGGGTATAAGCGGAATTCCAAGCGAGAGGGCAAGACCTTTGGCGAAGTTTACCCCAACGAGCAATGCACCGATAAGTCCCGGCGCAAAGGTTACCGCAACGGCATCAAGGTCGCTATAGTTTTTGTTTGCGTCTAAGAGCGCCTTTTCTACCACGGCAGATATGTTTTCACAGTGCCGTCTCGATGCGATTTCGGGCACTACGCCACCGTATATTTTATGTTCTTCAATCTGTGTGTTTATGACCGAGGATAATACCTTTCTTCCCTCGGTAACCGCAGCAGCGGTTTCATCACAGGATGATTCAATTGCCAATATCAGCATTCAAAATTACCTTCCAGTGTCATAATAATGGCGTCCTCTGTGGGATTCACATAAAAGCCACGCCTTTCGCCAACCTGTTTAAAGCCGTGCTTTTTATAAAGGGCAATCGCCCCGTTATTAGACCGTCTTACCTCAAGGCTTATAAAACTAAGGCCTTTTTCGAGTGCTATGTTTTTAAGACTTTCTATAAGGGCAGAGCCGATACCCCGTCCTCTAAATTCTTCTGTTACAGCAACGTTGGTTATATAACCTTCGTCAAGCACGATTTGAAGTCCGGCATAGCCGACAATCCTGCCGTCCTGTTCAAAAACTGTGTAAAAGCCGCCGTTTTCAATCGTTTCTAAAATTGCGGCTTCGCTCCAAGGGGATGAAAAGCATTCGGCTTCGATTGCGGCGATAGCTACTTGGTCGACTTTTTTAAAGTTTCGTATCATAGAATTCCGTCACCTATAAGCTCGTCGATTGCAGAGATAATCTCGTCGCGGCATTTTCGGTAGTCCTCAATACCAAGACCGTATGGGTCGGAGATGCCGAGCACGTGAATTTTAAGCTTGTCGATACCGAGTGCTTCAAGGAGGTCGGCGTGGGAGGAGGACATACAAACTATTACATCGGCAGAATCGGCTTCAGAGTAGTTGAACTGCGACGAAGTGTGAGATTTTAGGTCGAGACCGAGCTCTGCCATAACCGAAACCGAGTTAGCGGAGGCGGGGGAGCCGTCGGCCGAGAGACCTCGGCTTATAATGTCGAAGCCTGTCGATTTTTTAGATTTCAGATATGCCTCTGCCATAGGGCTTCGGCAGGTGTTGCCTGTGCAAACAAAAACAACCTTTTTCATCAGTTCTTCGCCTCGTACCAACTTTTTCCGTAATTTACATCTGCGGTTAGCGCAACCTTGAGCTTTGCCGCATTTTCCATTTCTTCCTTTAGAATTTTAGCGGCGGCAGAAGCGTCTTCTTCGGCGGCCTCTATAATAAGCTCGTCGTGGACCTGAAGAATTAGCCTTGCGTTAAGCTTTTCTTCTTTGAGACGACTGAAGACGTTAACCATCGCTATTTTTATGATGTCGGCGGCGGTGCCCTGAATAGGGGCATTGCGCGCCACCCTTTCGCCGAAAGCGCGGAGCATTCCGTTAGAGGAGGAAAGTTCGGGCAAGTAGCGGCGTCTTCCAAAGAGGGTGGTGACAAAGCCATCCTGTTTTGCCTGTTCAATACCCGTTTTCATAAAACGGTCGACACCCTTGAAGGTTGAAAGATAGTTATTTATATATTCGGACGCTTCTTTTCTTGAGACCGCGATGTCCTTAGCGAGAGAGAATGCGCCTATGCCGTAGACGATACCGAAGTTGACGGCTTTTGCACGGCTTCGCATAAGGGGGGTTACCATATCAAGAGGCATCGAGAAGACCTGAGCGGCGGTTGAGGTGTGGATGTCTTCGCCTGAGGAGAATGCCGAAATCATAGCATCGTCGTCTGCCATATGGGCAAGGACTCGAAGCTCGATTTGAGAATAGTCGGCGTCGAGCAAAAGCTTACCCTTATCGGCAATAAAGAATTTTCTAAAGACCTTACCCTCGTCGGTTCGTACAGGGATATTTTGAAGATTGGGCTCGAGCGAGCTTATTCTGCCCGTTCTCGTTTCGGTTTGATTAAAGGTTGAGTGAATTCTGCCGTCGGTCGCAACCGCGTCGATAAGAGAGTCACAATAGGTTGATTTAAGCTTGGCAAGTCCGCGGTATTTAAGGATTAGGCTTACGGCGGGGTGGGCATCGCGAAGCTCTTCAAGCACCTCCGCAGAGGTCGAATAACCGCTTTTGGTCTTCTTTTTTGAGGGGAGACCTAAATCTTCAAAAAGGGCAACGCCTAACTGCTTTGGTGAATTGAGATTGAATTTATAGCCTATTAGAGAATAGATTTGGTTTTCGAGCTCGTCTATTCGTACAGAAAGCTCCTGACCGTGCTTTTTAAGGGCCCCGGTATCGATTAGGATTCCTGCAAGTTCCATATCACCGAGCACAGCCGCCAAGGGAAGCTCGATATTTTTGAGTAACTCGTACTCACCGCTTTGTTCTAATTCTTTTTTTAGCAGCGGGGTGACGCTATTATTTAAAACGGCAAGTCTTACGGCATCGTTTTGGATTTCGTCTTGTGATTCGGCGCCGTATTCTGCAGCCAACCGTTCAAGCTCGTAGGAGGAAGAGGAGGGGTTGCAAAGATAGGCGGCGAGCATACTGTCGAAGACGATATTTTCAGGGGTTATGCCCTTTTGATTTGCGCATTTATAGTTTGTTTTATAGTCGTAGACCGATTTTCTGATGGAACCGTTTTTCAGAAGATTAAGTCCGTTTTCAAGGCTAAGCTCTGCAGAGAGGTTATCGCTTACAGCGCCGAAGACCTCACCCTTTAGAACGAGGCTTATTTCTCTATGGTTCTCACTTAAAAACTCTTGCTCGGACACGAGGGAAACAGCTTGTTGCTTTTTGGTTTCGGTAGGTTTTTGCGCGCCAGCCTTAATTCCCATTTTTTCCATAAGCGAGAAGAATTCGAGCTCGGTCATAAGGGCAGAGACGGCAGAAAGGTCTGCCTTTTTAACAAGGTGACTTTCGGGGTTTTTATCAATGGGGGCGGTGCGGCAGATTGTACCTAGCCAACGGGAGAAAAAAGCAGATTCTTTTCCCGCTTCAAGCTTTGCCTTTACGGTCGGCTTAATATCGAGGGTTTCGAGATTTTCGTAAATATAGTCGATAGTGCCGAAACGCTTAATAAGGTCGGTCGCGGTCTTCTCACCGACACCCGCAACACCCGGAATGTTATCCGACGAGTCGCCCATAAGGGCTTTGAGCTCTATCATCTGGCTTGGAGTGAGGCCGTATTTTTCGAAGAGGGCGGATTTATCATAACTTATAATTTCGGGTGCGCCAGCCCTTGTAGCCGAGAGCACAACACGTACATTATCGCTTATTAACTGTAAAGAGTCTTTATCGCCCGTGGCAATAACACAATAGTTTCCTGTTTTTTCGCACTCGTCTGCCAAGGTGCCGAGAATGTCGTCTGCCTCGTAGCCCTCACACTCGAGCACAGAATAGCCCATAAGAGAAAGCCACTTTTTTAAAGGAGCAAACTGACTTAAAAGCTCGGGCGGGGTGGCATGTCTTCCGGCTTTATACTCGGGATATTTTTCGTGACGGAAGGTTGGCTTTTTAAGGTCGAAGGCGACGGCAATACCGTCGGGCTGTTCGGCCTCCTTTAGTCTGTTTAGAATATTTATAAAACCGTAGACGGCATTAGTATAGACACCCTGCTTGGTGGTGAGCATACGGATGCCGTAAAAGGCGCGGTTTATTATACTGTTTCCGTCGATTGCCAAAAGCTTCATAAGCAAACATAACCCCATAATAGATATATTTATATTTATTATAACAAATAAGCGTCATAATGTCATCAAATATTTTAACATTTGACATTATTTTTTTAATAATATATACTGTTAAATATGAAAATAGGAAACAGAGAAATTAAAGGATATGCCGCTCTGGCGCCTATGGCAGGAGTTGCCGACAGGGCTATGAGGGAAATATGTGAAAAATTCGGAGCCGCCTACAGCGTCGGTGAGCTTACCTCTGCGAAGGCCATTACCCTTGGCGACAAGAAATCGCGCGAGTTTTTGGAGAGGGGGAATCTGTCGGTTTTTGGAAGTCAGCTATTTGGGTGCGAACCTGAAGTTATGGCAGAAGCCGCGAGGGTTGCAGAGCAGTATGAACCCGATTTTATTGACATAAATATGGGTTGTCCTGCTCCAAAGGTTGCAAACAACGGGGGCAGAAGCTCCTTACTTAAGAACCCCGAGCTTGTAGGAAGAATAGTGCGTGCGGTAGCCGAAGCTGTTTCGGTTCCCGTGACGGTAAAAATTCGCTCAGGCTGGGACAAGGATAGCATTAATGCTACAGAAATTGCGAAGATATGCGAGGCAAATGGTGCATCGATAATAACGGTACATGGACGGACAAGGATGCAGATGTATGCGCCGCCTGTTGACCTTGAGGTTATAAGGGCGGTTAAGCAAAGTGTTAATATCCCTGTAGTTGCAAACGGAGATATAACCGACGGAATTTCTGCCAAGAGGATGTATGACCATACCGGCTGTGATTTCGCTATGGTCGGCAGGGCGGCAAACGGCGCGCCTTGGGTCTTCCGGCAGATTAACGAATATATGAAAAGCGGCAAAATATTGCCTGAGCCACCACTTGAAGAACGGCTTAAAACCCTTATGGAGCAAATAGAGCTTATGAAAAAATATAAGTCTCCAAAGACGGTTCTTCTTGAATCGAGAAAGCATACGGCATGGTATATAAAAGGGGTCAGAAATGCTGCTCAGCTTCGCAAAATGTGTGGAGAGATTAAAAGCATTCGCGATATTGAAATAATATGTGAAAAAGCCCTTGCCGAAGGCGAGGATATGTGATAAAATAAACAGGTTAAAGTTAAATTAAGGAGAAGTTTTATGTCGGGACATTCAAAATGGAACAATATTAAACGAAAAAAGGAAAAAACCGATGCCGCAAAGGCAAAGATATTTACAAAAATCGGAAGAGAGATTTCGGTTATTGTTAAAACGGGCGGTCCTAATCCTCAGGAAAACAGCAGACTTAAGGATGCGATTGCCAAGGCAAAGGCGGCAAATGTGCCTAACGAAAACATTGAAAGAATTATCAAAAAGGCGGCAGGCGACAACTCTGCTGACAATTATGAAGAGTTGATTTATGAGGGCTATGGTCCTTGCGGAATTGCGGTAGTGGTTGAGACACTTACAGACAACCGCAACAGAACGGCGGGAGAAATGCGTCACTATTTCGATAAGTGCGGCGGAAATCTTGGACAGAGCGGTTCGGTTATGTTTATGTTTGACCGCAAGGGTCAGATTGTTATTGCAAAAAGCGACAGCATTGATGAAGATACATTGATGATGGATGCTCTCGATGCGGGTGCAG
>JAGBUC010000033.1 GCA_017630985.1 Clostridia bacterium | reverse complement strand
GGCAAAGTTGCTTGTTCCGACAGGATGCATTACTGTTGTCGCGGAAGTGTCACTTTTAACATTAAAAGCGTTTTTGGTTTCAGAGTTTACAGTAATAGACTGGATACCCTGTGCTTGACCGATAAAATTGCTGGGTACGCTACTTAACTCATTAAAGTCGTAGCCTGCAATCACTTCGCCTGTAGTAATGCCTAAATCCATGCTTGAAGCTATACTATTAAGCGTCGACACGTATTCGGAACCTGTCGCCGCGTCTACAGGAATAATCGTTTGCGGGATTATTACGCAGGAAAGCACCAACACAATTGAAAGTAGCGATGCTAACAATTTTTTAGGAGCTTGTTTCATGTATATCATATCCTTTCGAAAAATTTTGAGACAAAAATCCTTATACAACATTATAACAGAATTAGGGAGCTTTGTAAATGTTGGGAATGTTAAAATTTTATGTTGAATGCTTGGTAATATTGCACAAAACCGACACACCTATATTTAGCCTATATATTTCGTGGCTTTATGATATTGCACTATTTTCTGCAGACTTTAACGAAATCTCGAGCAACAAAATTTAATCCCCACATCAGAAGGCAGCTAACTGCCTTTCGATGTGAGGATTAAACATTTTGTCTAGTTATTAAACAAGCTCGATAATAGCCATCTCAGCTGCATCGCCGCGACGTGGACCAGTTTTGGTTATTCTGGTGTAGCCGCCAGCAACATCGGCATATTTAGGAGCAATCTCATTGTAAAGTTTCTTTACAACGTCCTCCTTTGTTATAAATGCCAACGCCTGACGCTTAGAGGTGAGGCTGTCTGTTTTAGCGAGTGTAATATATTTTTCGGTCATTGCGCGAACTTCCTTTGCGCGAGTTACGGTTGTTTCAATTTTGCCGTTTTCGAGCAGGAAGGTAACCATCGCGCGAAGCATAGCGGTTCTGTGGTCGCTTGCTCTTCCGAGTTTACGAGTTCCGGGCATTAATATCACTCCTTACCGGTGGATTTGTTAATTTCGGAATTTTTCCGTTTGCCTATTCGTCTTCAGACTTGCTGAGAGTAAAGCCAAAGCTTGCAAGCTTTGCAATTACCTCTTCAAGTGATTTGCGGCCAAGGTTTCTTACCTTCATCATATCTTCTTCTGTCTTCTCGATGAGGTCTTCTACCGTGTTGATGCCTGCACGCTTAAGGCAGTTAAAGCTGCGTACCGAGAGGTCGAGGTCTTCGATAGTCATATCGAGAACCTTTTCTCTTTCGGTTACGTTTTTCTCTGCCATAATGCTTTCGCCTTCTTTACCTGCTTCAGCAAGGTCGAGGAAGAGGGTGAAATGCTCGATTAGTATGCGAGCGGCAAGAGAAACCGCCTCGTTTGCTTTGATTGAACCGTCGGTCCAAACCTCAAGGGTCAAGCGTCCCTTATCTACAACCTGTCCAACACGGGTGTCGTCAACAGTAAAGTTACACTTGGTAACAGGAGTATAGATAGAGTCGATTGGGATGACGCCGATTACACTTGCAGCGGGCTTATTTGCCTCTGCAGGAACATAACCTCTTCCCTTGGAAACGGTCATTTCAATATTAAGGCTGGCACCTTCGCCCAAGGTAGCAATATGCTGCTCGGGATTTAAAATTTCAACTTCAGAATCTGCCTTGATGGATGCTCCTGTGACAACACAGGGACCCTGAGCGTCGATGTAGATGGTTTTATCCTCGTCACAGTGAAGCTTAACTATGAGTTCTTTGATGTTAAGGATAATTTCAGTTACATCTTCCTTGACGCCGGGGACAGTTGTGAATTCGTGTACAATTCCATCAATTTTTACGGTTGTAACTGCTGCACCGGGGAGGGTTGAGAGGATTACCCTTCTCATACTGTTTCCCAGAGTGGTAGCATAGCCTCTTTCAAGAGGTTCCATAACAAATTTTCCGTAGGTGCCGTTATCATTTAACTCCAGCGTTTCAATTCTGGGCTTTTCAATTTCTATCATTTAAAAGCTCCATTCTCCGCATATTTTATTTTTTGAAGCCCGAAATATTTAATGCGGATAATATTAAGGGCTTGCAGTTTACTATTTATTCTATTATTTAGAATACAACTCGACAATGAGATGCTCCTCAACAGGTGCTTCAATCTGCTCACGCTCGGGAAGGTTTACAACCTTAACCTCGAAAGCATCGCGATTGACAGCGAGCCATTCGGGAACCGGCTTAGCTGAATTTGCTTCAACAACAGCCTTCATTTTCTCGCTTGCACGTGCCTTTTCGCAAACGGTTACAACATCGCCTGCCTTAAGAAGATAAGATGCGATGTCTACGCGGTGACCGTTTACTTCAAAGTGACCGTGACCAACAAGCTGACGAGCTTCTGCGCGGGATGAAGCATAGCCTGCTCTGTAAACTACATTATCAAGACGGCTTTCGAGGATGCGAAGAAGGTTTGTACCTGTTACGCCCTGCTTTTTAACAGCCATCTCAAAATAATGACGGAACTGATGCTCTGCAACACCGTAGAAACGTCTTGCTCTCTGCTTTGCACGGAGCTGAAGTCCGTATTCAGAGGACTTTTTACGACCCTGACCGTGCTGGCCGGGGGCATAAGACCTTACAGCGACTGAGCATTTTTCCGAATAACAACGTTCGCCCTTTAAGAACAGTTTCTGTCCTTCGCGGCGGCACTGTCTGCATACTGCTCCTGTATATCTTGCCATCTGTTACACCTCCAATAATTTCGGTTACACGCGTCTTCTCTTAGGAGGACGGCAACCATTGTGCGGAATCGGGGTAACGTCTTTAATCATACTTACCTCGAGACCTGCGGACTGAAGTGCACGGATTGCTGCTTCGCGTCCTGCACCAGGTCCTTTAACGTATACTTCAACGGTTTTAAGTCCGTGCTCCATTGCAGCCTTTGCTGCAGTTTCTGCTGCACTTTGTGCGGCAAAAGGAGTAGACTTTCTGGAACCTCTGAACCCAAGCTCACCAGCCGATGCCCAAGAAAGTGCATTTCCCTGAGTGTCGGTGATGGTGACGATGGTGTTGTTGAAGGTAGACTGGATATGAGCGGCTCCGCGCTCGATATTCTTTTTCTCGCGGCGTCTGCGTGATGCAGTGCCCTTTGTCTTAGTAGCCATTTATATCCTCCCCTGCTTATTTCTTCTTGTTTGCAATAGTCTTCTTGGGACCCTTACGTGTGCGAGCGTTTGTTTTGCTACGCTGACCTCTTACAGGAAGGCCCTTTCTGTGACGGGTTCCGCGATAGCTTCCGATTTCAATAAGACGCTTGATATCGAATGCGATTGCGCGGCGGCGGTCGCCCTCTACCTCGAGGTTGTGCTCGATGTACTCACGAAGCTTTGCAATATCGTCCTCGGTTAAATCTTTAACGCGAGTATCGGGATTGATTCCTGTGGCTTTAAGAATTTCTTTTGATGTAGTAAGACCTATTCCGAAAATGTAGGTAAGACCGATTTCTACTCGTTTCTCGTTCGGAAGATCAACACCTGCTATACGTGCCATTTATTGCACCTCCACAATTTTGTACAGGATTAGCCCTGTCGCTGTTTGTGCTTGGGATTTTCGCAAATTACCATTACTTTTCCCTTGCGCTTGATAACTTTGCATTTGTCGCAAATCTTTTTAACAGAAGGTCTGACTTTCATTTGGATTTACCTCCTCAAATTTTGTCAGGTTTATTTTGAACGCCAAGTTATGCGTCCTTTTGTAAGGTCATAGGGTGACATCTCAACAACCACCTTGTCGCCAGGAAGAATTCGAATGAAGTTCATACGAAGTTTTCCGGAGATGTGGGCAAGTATTGTATGTCCTCCGTCAATTTGAACCTTAAACATTGCGTTGGGTAATGCTTCGGTTACAACACCCTCGAGTTCAATCATATCTGCTTTTGACATAAACTTTTCTCCTTATCGTTATTGCTGCGAAAAACGGCAAGCGCCCTTCGCAAAGCTTTATCGGTTGTGAGTTCTTGTTCTTCTAGCGTTTTTAACATCGGTGCGATGTGCTTTTTGTTTTTTCGCTTTGGCTTTGAAAGCTTATAGCGTTTTCCATCGCATACCAAAAGACTTTTGTCGTCGGTTCCGACAACTACCAAAAAGGTGTTCTTATCTGAACCTGCAAGTGAACACACTATCTGTCCTGTCCTCATAGTTTACCCTCTATGGCTTAGTCATAATCTGGGGACCCTCTGGGGTGATGGCAACGGTGTGCTCGAAATGGGCCGACAGTGAGCCGTCTTTGGTAAGAACCGTCCAACCGTCCGGCATAACCTTAACCTCGTGGGTACCGACATTTATCATCGGCTCGATAGCCAGGGTCATTCCGGGCATAAGGCGAACCCCTCTTCCAGCTATTCCGAAGTTGGGGACCTCGGGGGCTTCATGTAAGCTTGTGCCTACTCCGTGGCCGACGAAATCTCGTACCACCGAGTAACCACGGGCTTCTACATACGACTGGATTGCATTGGATATGTCACCGACTCTGCCGCCTGCGTGAGCCATTTTTATGCCTTCGTAAAGGCTTTCTCTGGTCGCATTAATCAGCCGCTGTGCCTCATCGGATATATCTCCGCAGGCAAAGGTGGCAGCGTTGTCACCGTGGTATCCATCAAAAAGGGCTCCTAAATCAACACTTACTATGTCGCCCTCTTTGAGTTTGCGCTTTCCTGTCGGTATTCCATGAATAACCTCATTGTTTATAGATATGCAAGCAGTTGCAGGATAGCCGTGGTAGTTCTTAAAGTTGGGGACAGCCCCCTGACTTAATATGAACTTTTCGGCTAGCCTGTCGAGCTCGGCAGTCGTTATACCGGGCTCGATAGCCTTGCCTATCAACTCTAGTGCTTGTGCTGAAATTCTGCAAGCTTCGCGCATAACGCTAAGCTCGCGCGCAGTTTTTAGCACAATCATTTTAAATACCTAAAGCAGCGAGGGTAAGCTTTGTTGTGTCAGCTACCTCTTCCTGCCCTACAACAGTGCGAAGCTTTCCGGTTTTTGCATAGTAATCTTTAAGCGGCTCGGTCTGTTCGTGATAGACGTGAAGTCTGTCGAGAACAGTTGCAGGCTCGTCATCCTTGCGGATGGTAAGCTTAGCACCGCAGATATCGCAGATGCCATCCTGCTTCGGCTTTTTGTATTCGGTATGATAGCTTGCTCCGCAGGGGCAGACACGTCTGCCTGACATGCGGGCAACAATTTTTTCATCGGGAACCTCTATTGAAAGAACACAATCAATTTGAATTTCCATAGCGTCAAGCGCCTCTGCCTGAGGAATAGTTCTCGGGAAGCCGTCGAGAATGAATCCGCTTTGACAGTCATCCTCCAATAGACGCTCTTTGATAATGCCGATAACGACATCATCGGGGACGAGTTTTCCTGCGTCCATATATTCTTTAGCTTTAAGACCCATTTCAGTGCCGTTTTTAAGCGCGGCGCGGATAATATTTCCGGTGGAAATAGTGGGTATATTAAGCTTTTCGCAAATGATTTCCGCCTGCGTGCCCTTTCCGGCACCAGGAGCTCCGAGAAGAATTAAATTCATACGATACTCCTTTTTGTCATTAATCAAGGAAGCCCTTGTAATGACGCATCATCATCTGAGACTCAAGATTCTGTACAGTGTCAAGTGCAACACCAACCAAGATGAGAACCGACGTGCCGCCCAATGAAATATTTATTCCACCGACCGAGCCAACGATTATCGGAAGGATTGCGATAACACTGAGGAAGAGTGCACCAATAAGAGTTACACGCGAAAGAATCTTAGCGAAATAATCAGAAGTGGGCTTTCCGGGACGAATTCCAGGAACAGAGCCACCGTTCTTTCTGATGTTGTTAGCTATTTCGATTGGGTTATACTGGATTTGAGCATAGAAATATGCAAATCCAATAATCATTGCGAAATAGATAAGGGCATAGAAAACACCCTGTGTGCTGAAGAGTGCAAGAACCTTGTTGAAGGTAGACTCAACAGTAAGGTCTCTAAAAGAGAGTATCATTGTCGGAAGCATCAAAATAGAGCTTGCGAAAATGATAGGCATAACGCCCGACATATTGACCTTAAAAGGAATGTGTGAATTCTGTCCGCCGTATTGTTTTCTTCCCTGAACACGCTTAGCATACTGTACGGGAACGCGGCGCTCGGCACGGGTCATCCATACGATAAACGCGATTACTAAAAGGAATATAACAACAATAGCGATTACAGAAACATACTTTCCAAGCTTGAATTCGCCCCAAAGTGTTGCGAAAGCTTGAGGTCCGCGGGAAATGATACCGGCAAAGAGAATCATGGAAATTCCGTTTCCGATACCCTTAACATCTATCTGTTCACCAAGCCACATAACAAGAGCCGAACCAGCGGTGAATGCAGCAATTATAACAAATGCTGCGAAGACAGTTGCGCCGCCCTTAACGCTATCGGTTAAGTGACCCTGATTCTTAAGATAGAAGAAGTATGCCGTTCCCTGAATTAGACCTAATACTACAGCAGCATAGCGGGTTATCTGTGCTATCTTCTTTCTTCCCTCTTCTCCCTCTTTTGACAAACGCTCGAGAGCGGGGATTGCCACGGTAAGAAGCTGAAGAATAATAGAAGCATTGATATACGGTGTTACCGACATAGCGAATAATGCACCATATTCAAGTCCGCCACCTGTGAGTATTGACAGGTAATTAAAGAATTCGTTAGTGGCTCCGCTTGCCTGAAGAGAAGCCAGGTCAACGAAAGGTACGGGAAGATAACTTCCTATACGGAAAATTATAATAATGAAGAGAGTGAATAAAATCTTTTTACGGATTTCGATAACGCTCCAGGCATTTTTTATTGTTTCAAGCATTATTTCACCTCAACCGTTCCGCCAGCCTTCTGAATTTTTTCAGAAGCCGAAGCTGAGAATGCAGCAGCGTTTACTGTGAGCTTCTTAGTAAGTTCGCCGTTTCCAAGAACCTTTACAGAAAGACATGCACACTTAACGATGCCCTTTTCTGCCATAGCAGCTGCATCGACAACAGCGCCGTCGTCGAACACCTCTAAAGCGGAAACATTGATAATTGCATATTCTTTTGCAAAAATATTGTTGAAGCCACGCTTCGGAACACGACGCTGTAAAGGCATCTGACCGCCTTCAAATCCAGCTCTCTGTCCGCGGCCGGCACGGGCCTTTTGACCTTTATGTCCCTTTCCCGCCGTTTTGCCGTTTCCGGAACCGTGTCCTCTGCCGATACGCTTTGCTTCTTTTGTTGCGCCTTCTGCAGGCATAAGTTCATGCAGTTTCATTTTTTCGCACCTCCTTGCTAAAGTACGCAGTTTAGGCAATCTTAGCCTAATGCCGCTTTTTACCCTTGCGGGTAAGTTTATGAAGCCTTAGGCTTCGGTTACCTCAACGAGGTGGATAACCTTCTTAATTTTGCCCATTGTAGCATCATTTTTAGGCTGAGAAACAACTTCGCCAATTTTGTGAAGACCTAAAGCCTCAACAGTAGCGATTTGGTCCTTTTTGCAGCCGATGGTGCTTTTTACGAGCTTAATTTTAAGTGTGGAAGTTTTCTTTGTTGCCATTGTTTACTTCCTCCTTAACCTAAAATTTCCTTAACCGACTTACCACGAACAGCAGCAACCTGTGCAGCATCGCGAAGCTCGGAAAGTCCCTTGATTGTTGCGCGAACAACATTCATAGGATTGTTTGAACGAAGAGCCTTTGTACGAATATCACGGATACCAGCCATTTCCACAACGGCACGAACTGCACCGCCGGCAATAACTCCGGTACCGGGTGCGGCAGGCTTAAGAAGAACTTTACCTGCGCCGAATTCGCCAATGATTTCGTGAGGGATTGTGGTACCCTTAAGAGAAATCTTGATAAGATTTTTCTTAGCATCCTCAATACCCTTGCGGATTGCATCCGGAACTTCTCCTGCTTTACCGAGACCGAAGCCCACGATACCTTCGCCGTTACCTACAACAACGAGTGCCGAGAATTTCATAATGCGTCCGCCTTTAACGGTTTTGGATACACGGTTAAGTGCTACAACGCGCTCTTGTAAATCTAAAGTTGATGCATCAATTATATTAGCCAAAAGTATTTCCTCCCTCTCTTAGAACTTGAGGCCGCCCTCACGGGCACCTTCGGCAAGCTCTTTAACACGGCCGTGATATATATATCCTCCGCGGTCGAAAACAACCTCGGTGATACCCTTCTCGGCTGCGCGAGCAGCAATTAATTTTCCAACCTTGCGAGCTTCCTCGCAATTTCCCTTTGCTTCACCGAACTCTTTTTCAAGAGAAGAAGCTGAAGCAAGAGTTACTCCCTTAACATCATCTATCAACTGGGCGTAGATATTGCAATTGGAGCGAAATACATTTAGACGCGGACGTTCTGCAGTACCGCTGATTTTTCCACGAACACGCATGTGCTTGCGGATACGAGCCTTGTTAGTATCAGGCTTGTTAACCATTTTAAATACACTCCTTTATTATTTCTTACTACCCTTGGCGGCTTTTCCTTCCTTGCGGCGGATATGCTCGTCAATATACTTGATTCCCTTGCCCTTATACGGCTCAGGCGGACGCTTCTCGCGAACTTCTGCTGCGAACTGTCCGACCTTCTGCTTGTCAGGTCCGGAAATGATGATGCTGTTTGGACCGGGAACTTCAATAGAAATTCCGGGGATTTCAGCCATAATTACCTGGTGTGAATAACCAAGGTTCATAACAAGATTATTGCCCTGTTTTTGAACACGGTAACCAACACCATTTACCTGAAGCTCTTTTTTGAAGCCTTCAGTAACACCAATTACCATATTAGAAATAAGTGTACGTGTGAGGCCGTGAAGAGCGCGGTGCTCTTTATTGTCGCTTGGACGTGTTACAAGGATTTCGCTTCCCTCAACTGCGATAGCAATATCAGAATTGAAGGTATTGGTAAGCTCACCCTTAGGTCCTTTAACGGTAACGGTAGAACCGTCAACCTTTACGTCTACTCCTGCAGGAATAGTGATGGGTTTTCTTCCAATTCGTGACATTCAAAGCACCTCCTTACCAGATGTAAGCGAGAACTTCGCCGCCAACATTGTTAGCACGAGCCTGCTTATCTGTCATAATTCCTTTTGAGGTGGAAAGAATTGCTATACCAAGGCCTTTCATAACCTTAGGCATATCCTCAACGTTTGTGTAAATTCTAAGACCCGGCTTAGATACACGGCGAAGGCCGGTGATAATCTGTGCCTTGTTAGGTCCGTATTTAAGTACGATGTGAATCATACCCTGTTTTCCGTCTTCAACGACGGTGTAGCTGCTGATATATCCCTCATCAAGTAAAATCTGGGCGATTGCCTTCTTTACATTTGAAGCAGGAACATCAACAGAGTCGTGTTTTGCAGAGGAAGCGTTACGAATTCTCGTCAGCATATCTGCAATAGTATCTGTAATTTGCATTCCAATCGTCCTCCTTTACCAGCTGGCTTTCTTTACGCCTGGGATTTCGCCCTTATACGTGAGTTCTCTGAAGCAGATACGGCAAACGCCATACTTGCGAAGATAAGCGTGAGGGCGGCCGCAGATTTTACATCTGTTATATTCTCTTGTCGAGAACTTGGCAGGTCTTGCCTGCTTAACCTTCATAGAAGTCTTAGCCATAGTTCCTTCTCCTTCTTATCTTGCAAACGGAGCGCCCATAAGAGTGAGCAGCTCGCGTGCTTCTTCGTCTGTTTTGGCAGTTGTTACGAACATAATGTCCATACCGCGTACCTTATCAATCTTATCGTATTCAATTTCAGGGAAAATAAGCTGTTCCTTAACGCCCATAGCATAGTTGCCACGTCCGTCGAAGGAGTTAGGATTAATTCCTCTGAAGTCGCGCACTCTTGGAAGAGCCGCGCTGAAAAGTCTGTCAATGAATTCATACATTCTTTCGCCGCGAAGTGTTACCTTAACGCCGATGGGCATACCCTCACGAAGCTTAAAGTTCGCAACCGACTTCTTTGCTCTGCAAGGAACAGCCTTTTGACCGGTAATGATGGCCAAATCTCTCATAATTGCGTCGATAACCTTGGAATTATCCTTAGCCTCTCCGCAACCAACGTTAATAACAACCTTATCGAGCTTCGGAATCTGCATGACGGATTTATAACCAAACTTGGTCATAAGGGCCGGAGCAACAGACTTTTTGTATTCATCATGTAATCTTGCCATGTGATATTCCTCCTACTCTTAAAGTACTTCGCCGCATTTTTTACAAATGCGCTCTTTGCTTCCATCCTCGAATACCTTGTGGGCAACGCGGGTGGGTTTATTACATTTGGGGCATACAACCTGAACCTTAGAAGCGTATACTGCGCTTTCGGTTTCAATAATTCCGGAAGGGTCGCCGGCCTTGCGGGGCTTAACATGCTTCTTAACAACGTTTATTCCCTCAACAATAACCTTGCCTTCCTTAGGGCTAACGGCTAAAACCTTGCCCTTCTTTCCACGGTACTTGTCGTCACCGGTAAGAAGAACGACGGTATCGCCGGCTTTAACAAATAAATTGTTCATAACTTCTTACCTCCTTAAAGTACTTCTGGAGCGAGAGAAAGTATCTTCATATAGTCATTGTCGCGAAGTTCACGAGCAACTGGTCCAAAAATACGGGTTCCTCTCGGGTTTTTATCATCACGGATGATGACTGCTGCGTTCTCGTCAAATCTGATATAAGTGCCATCATTACGACGAAGGCCTCTTACAGAACGAACCACAACTGCCTTAACTACATCGCCCTTCTTAACAGTGCCGCCGGGAGCAGCCTTCTTAACAGAAGCAACGATAACATCGCCAATATTGGCATACCTCCTGCCGGAGCCGCCTAACACCTTGATGCACATAATTTCTTTAGCGCCGGTGTTGTCGGCTACCTTGAGGTAACTCTGCTGCTGTATCACAGTGTTTTCCTCCTTGTCAAAAGACTATTTAGCCTTCTCGATAATTTCAACCACACGCCAATTCTTATCCTTGGAGATGGGTCTTGTTTCCATAATGAGAACGCGGTCGCCAACACCACAGGCGTTATTCTCATCGTGTGCTTTGAATTTTACGGTGTTTTTAACAATCTTCTTGTAGAGGGGGTGCTTAACATTGTCTTTAATAGCAACTACAACGGTCTTGTCCATTTTGTCGCTTACAACTACACCTACTCTTGTTTTACGAAGGTTTCTTTCCATCTGGCTTTACCTCCATCCTTAAAGCTGTGCGCCGTCGTTAGACTGGAGCTCGCGGATAACTGTTTGAACGCGGGCTATGTCCTTCTTGACAGCAACAAGGCGCATCGGGTTGTCGAGCTGGTTAATGGTGTGCTGGAAACGAAGATTAAAAAGTTCTTCCTTAAGCTCAGCCAGCTTCTTTTGGAGTTCGGGTAAAGTGTTCTGTCTGATTTCTTTAGCATTCATTACTGCTCACCACCCTTTTCTTCTTTAGTAATGAACTTGCACTTAATGGGAAGCTTATTAGCAGCAAGACGCATAGCTTCCTTTGCAAGCTCTTCGCTTACTCCGCCGATTTCGAACATTACGCGGCCGGGCTTAACAACTGCAACCCAATATTCAGGTGAACCTTTACCGGAACCCATTCGGGTTTCAGCTGGCTTTGCAGTAATCGGCTTATCGGGGAATATTTTAATCCAAACCTTACCGCCACGCTTGATATAACGTGTCATAGCAATACGGGCAGCCTCGATTTGATTGGATGTTATCCATGCAGGCTCGAGAGCCTGAAGACCGAACTCACCGTAGCTAACGGTGTTTCCGCGGGTTGCAGCACCGGTAAGACGGCCACGCTGAACACGGCGGTATTTAACACGCTTTGGTAATAACATTAGCGAGCTCCTCCTTCTCTCTTAGCCTTACGATTGTCGTGAAGAACCTCGCCCTTGTAGAGCCATACCTTAACGCCGATTCGGCCGTAGGTGGTATCTGCCTCAGCAAAGCCGTAGTCAATATCGGCACGGATAGTCTGAAGCGGAATGGTTCCCTCGTGGTAGGTTTCACTTCTTGCAATTTCAGCTCCGGCAAGACGGCCTGAGCACTTAACCTTGATACCCTTTGCGCCGAACTTCATAGCTCTGCCGATGCAAAGCTTCATAGCACGACGGAAAGCAACACGCTTTTCAAGCTGTGCAGCGATGTTCTCTGCGATAAGAGTAGCATCGAGGTCTGGGTTTTTGATTTCAACGATGTTGATAACAACGGGTTTGCCGAGCATCTTCTGAACGTCAGCACGAAGCTTCTCGATTTCAGAGCCCTTTGCACCGATTACAACACCGGGCTTTGCACAGTGAATGTGCAGACGTACGCGCTGAGCGGTACGCTCAATTTCAATCTTAGGAACACCAGCGGTGCCAATACGCTTTTTAAGGTACTTACGGAGGTTGTAGTCCTCAACCAAAGTATCTCCGAAAACTTCGTCTTTGACAAACCAACGAGAGTCCCAGTTTTTAATGACACCGACACGGTATCCATGGGGATTTACTTTCTGGCCCATAACTTTAACCTCCTGTTTTAGTCTTCACGTTCTTTAAGAACGAGGGTAATATGGCTTGTTCTCTTTAAGATGCGGTGTGCACGGCCGTGGTCCTTAGGACGAATTCTCTTAAGGATTGGTCCGGGGCAGACAAAGCACTCTGCAACATAAAGCTTAGATACATCCATATTGTGATTGTTTTCAGCATTTGCCATAGCAGATGCTAAAAGCTTTTCAATAGGTTCACACGCAGCTTTGGGTGTGAACTTAAGAATAGCCATTGCTTTTGCTGCATCTACGCCGCGGATAAGGTCAAGAACAATCTTAACCTTACGGGGAGAGATGCGAAGAAACTTTAATGTAGCTCTTGCTTCCATGGTTCAAACTCCTTTCGCTGCTTATTTCTTAGTTGTTTTGGAGCCGGCGTGTCCCTTGAAGGTTCTTGTGGGAGCAAACTCGCCAAGCTTGTGTCCAACCATATCCTCAGTAACATATACCGGAACATGCTTGCGTCCGTCATGAACGGCAAAGGTGTGTCCGACGAAATCGGGGAATATGGTAGATGAACGGCTCCAGGTCTGAAGAACTCTCTTCTCGCCGGCAGCATTCATTTCTTTGACCTTTTTAAGAAGTGAAGGTAACACGTAAGGTCCTTTTTTAATGCTTCTTCCCATGAATTTTATCTCCTTTCGCCTGACTATTTAGTGCGGCGCTTTACGATATATTTATCTGAGCGCTTATGCTTATCTCTGGTCTTGTAGCCGAGAGCCGGTTTACCCCAAGGGGTAACAGGTCCGGGACGACCGATGGGGGATTTACCCTCACCACCACCGTGGGGATGGTCGCAGGGGTTCATTACAGAACCGCGAACAGTGGGACGCCATCCCATGTGACGCTTACGTCCAGCTTTACCGTAGTTGATGTTTGCATGCTCAGGATTAGATACCTGACCTACGGTTGCCATACATTTCTCGGGAACGTTTCTAAGCTCACCTGATGGGAGACGAAGAAGTGCCATTCCGTTTTCTTTAGCCATAAGCTGTGCCATATTTCCTGCAGAACGGGCAAGCTGTGCGCCCTTTCCGGGATAAAGCTCTACGTTATGAACAACGGTACCAACGGGCATATGGGTGAGGGGAAGAGCGTTACCGGGCTTGATATCAGCATCAGGTCCGCTTACAACTGTATCTCCTACCTTAAGTCCGACGGGAGCGATGATATAGCTCTTAACTCCGTCTTCATACTGAATAAGTGCGATGAACGCAGAACGGTTCGGGTCGTACTCGAGGGTAAGAACGGTTGCAGGAACTGCGAACTTTGTTCTCTTGAAATCGATTACTCTGTACTTTCTGCGGTTTCCGCCGCCACGATGACGAACGGTGATTCTGCCGTAGCTGTTGCGTCCGGCATTTTTCTTAATAGGCTCGAGCAGGCTTCTCTCGGGAGCTACCTTTGATAACTCGGAATAATCCATAGTTGTCATATTACGGCGGCCCGGAGTAGTCGGCTTATAATGTTTAATTGCCATTTTATTTCACTCTCCTGTTATTAGGCTTAGCGAAGCCTCTTTCGGCTTCATACATCACCGGAAACTTTATGTTTCCATTAGGGTTTCGTCGCTTGACTAGATTAATCCGTCAAAGAACTCTATCGGCTTCGAATCTTTCTTAAGTGTTACGATAGCCTTTTTCCAGCTTGCAGTGTAGCCGGTGAAGCGTCCGCGTCTTCTTTCCTGTCCGCGAACATTAATTGTGTTAACCTTTTCAACCTTAACACCGCTGAAAACGGTTTCGATTGCCTTTGCAATTTCTACCTTGCCGGCATTCTTTGCAACCTTGAAGGTGTACTTCTTGTCAGCAATTCCCGACATGCTCTTTTCGGTGATAACCGGAGCGATAATGATATCCTGTGCTGTCATTATGCGTATACCTCCTCGATTTTTGCTACGGCATTCTTAACGATTACAAGAGAATCAGCATTCATAATGTCGTAGGTGTTGATAGTGTTGTACTGTGCGGTTTTAACGCCTTCGATATTTGCAGCACTCTTTACAGCGAAGCTATCGTTGTTTTCAAGAACGATAAGGGTCTTCTTTGCTGCGCCGATTGCCTTAAGGCATTCAGCTACAGTCTTTGTGCTGTAAGAATCAACATTTAAAGCATCAAGAACGATAAGAGAACCGGTTAGTACTTTATCAGAGAGAGCAGACTTAAGAGCAAGTCTTCTTTCCTTCTTATTGATTACATAAGAGTAATCGCGCGGCTTCGGTGCATGAACGATACCGCCGTGTCTCCACTGGGGAGCTCTTGTAGAACCTTGACGAGCGTGACCGGTACCCTTCTGTCTCCAAGGCTTTTTACCGCCGCCGGAAACTTCGGTACGGGTTAAGGTGGACTGGGTGCCCTGACGCTGATTTGCAAGGTAATTTACTACAGCCTCATGCATAACTACTGCATTTGGCTCTATTCCGAATACGGCATCGCTTAATGTGATTTCGCCAACATTTTTGCCTGCCATATCAACTACTGCTAATTTAGCCATTTAAAAGCACTCCTTCCTTTAAGCCTTAACGCTGTCGAAAAGAACAACGATTCCGCCCTTGGGACCGGGAACGGCACCCTTAACAGCGATTATGTTGTTTTCTGCGTCAATTTTAACAACTTTAAGATTTTGAACAGTAACACGTTCGTTACCGAGGTGTCCTGCCATTTTCTTTCCCTTAAATACGCGAGCCGGGTCGATAACGCCAAGCGAACCGCCGTGACGGTGAACAGGGCCGGTACCGTGAGACTCTTTAAGGCGGCTGAAGTTCCAACGCTTAATTACGCCGGCATAGCCTTTACCTTTTGAAGTTCCGCGTACATCTACGCTGTCGCCTTCTGCAAAGATGTCAGCCTTGAGCACGTCACCTACATTAACTGCAGAGCAGTCATCGAGGCGGAACTCACGGAGAACCTTCTTAGGAGCAACATCGTTCTTTGCGAAGTGTCCCTTCATAGGGCCGTTTACTTTTGATGCCTTAAGGTCGCCATAGCCAACCTGAACTGCATCGTATCCGTCGTTTTCTACTGTTTTCTTTTGAGCAACGACACAGGGGCCTGCTTCAATAACAGTTACGGGAACAACGTTACCGTTTGCGTCAAAAAGCTGGGTCATGCCAAGCTTCTTTCCGATTAAACCTTTTTGCATTTTTATTTCCTCCTTGGTTATTGGTTGGGTTTCCCCAACATGACCTGCCTTCCAAGACCTCGAATTAAAGCTTAATTTCGATATCTACGCCGGCGGGAAGCTCGAGACTTGTTAATGCTTCAACAGTTTTGTTGGAAGGTCTTAACACGTCGATAAGCCTTTTGTGTGTTCTGGTTTCGAACTGCTCACGGCTATCCTTGTACTTGTGTACAGCGCGAAGGATTGTAACAACTTCCTTCTCGGTAGGTAGCGGAACGGGGCCCGAAACGCGAGCGCCAGTGCGCTTTGCGGTTTCTACGATTTTTTCTGCAGCCTGGTCAACAAGCGCATGGTCGTAGCCCTTAACACGAATTCTGATTTTCTCTTTTACTGCCATTTGAGTGCTCCTCCTTGTTGGATTTGCGGGCAAAACTTACACCTTGCCAAGCGTTTCTTCTCGGCACATTATAAAACCGGATGGCTGGGGTTGCAGTCATTCCGGGGCAGACAGCGCAAAGGCGCCGTCGCGGCGGCACGGCATCGCAAGTTGCCGCACGGCCAGATTTAAGTTCTACTTCGCCCGGTTTAAAATCGGACATACTCCGCGGAAATTTCCCGACTCGAAGGTCGGCCACCTCCCGCATCAACGCATATCAACGCTATTTTGCATAGCGTACCTTGGTATAATAACACAAAAACACCTGCAATGCAAGTGTTTTTTTAAAAATTTTTTAACTTTTTTTGCGTCATCAAAATCTTGTGTATTGTACCATTTTGACACACAAGATTTTGACGACGATTATATATTATATAATATGTGTATTGGCAACAGTTTAATATGCCTTACCCCAATATACCATCTTCTTGGCGGGTTTGCCGCAGCAGATACACTTATCGGAAAGCTGTTCCTGCTCGAAAGGCATACAGCGAGATGAAACCCCTGCCTTTTCCTTTAAGGCTTCCTCGCAGGCTCTGTCTTCACACCACATAGCTTTGATAAATCCGGGCTTGTTGTCGGCAACATCTATCATTTCTTCCATTGATGTTGCTACATAGGTTTTCTCGCTTCTGTTGGCAAGTGCCTTGTTATAAAGTCCGTCGCGAACCGCCTCAAGCATTTCGGGAACCTTAGCTTCAAGCTCATCAAGAGAAACAACCGTCTTTTCGCCGTTATCTCTGCGAACGAGAACGCACTGGTTGTTTTCAATATCGCGAGGTCCGAGTTCCAGACGTAGCGGTACGCCCTTCATCTCATACTCGGCAAATTTCCAACCCGGACTGTTGTCGCTGTTATCAATTTTTGCTCGGCAAACCTTTTTAAGTCTTTCGTATACTTCGGTTGCCTTTTCTGTTACACCCTCTTTATGAGATGCAATCGGAATTACAACAAGCTGAACAGGAGCAACAGCAGGGGGAAGAACAAGTCCGTTATCGTCGCCGTGGGTCATAATGATTGCGCCGATTAATCGGGTTGAAACACCCCAAGAGGTCTGGAAAGGTGTTGCCTGTTTGTTGTCCTTGTCGGTAAACTGAATTCCGAACGCCTTTGCAAAGCCGTCACCGAAGAAATGAGAGGTTCCTGACTGTAAAGCCTTGCCGTCGTGCATCATAGCCTCGATGGTGTAGGTATCAACAGCGCCTGCAAAACGTTCTTTCTCGGTTTTTACACCCTTGATAACAGGCATTGCAAGATATTTTTCTGCAAATTCTGCATAAACGTTTAACATCCCAATTGTTTCTACCTGTGCTTCTTCTGCAGTAGCATGAATAGTATGCCCCTCCTGCCAATGAAATTCACGCGAACGCAGGAACGGACGGGTAGTCTTCTCCCAACGAACAACGCTGCACCACTGGTTATAAAGCTTGGGCAGGTCTCTCCAAGAATGAATTATATTCTTATAGTGGTCACAGAAAAGGGTTTCGGAGGTTGGGCGAACACAGAGCTTTTCTTCAAGCTTTTCTGCACCGCCGTGGGTAACCCAGGCAACCTCGGGGGCAAAACCTTCGACGTGGTCCTTTTCCTTTTGGAGAAGACTTTCGGGAATGAACATAGGCATCGAAACATTTTCGTGACCTGTTTCCTTAAACATTGCGTCCAAAATTTTCTGGATGTTCTCCCAAATAGCCCATCCGTAAGGACGGATTATCATACAGCCTTTAACAGAGGCATAGTCAATAAGTTCCGCCTTCAGCACAACATCTGTATACCACTTGGCAAAATCCTCGTCCATTGAGGTTATTTCTTTTACAAGTTTTTCTTTAGCCATTTTTATCACCTATTACTGTTTCTTTATAGTTTCCGAGGAAGGTAAAGTCGGGTAACTCATTTTCAAGAGACGACATTAAGGCTATCGTCTTTCGGTCATTTAGATTTCCCGAAAAATCAAGATAGAAAAGATAGTCGAACTCGCCGTTTTTAGCAGCCCGCGATTCTATCTTGGTAAGATTAAGTCCGTTCATACAAAAGCGGTTTAAAACTCGGTTTAATGCGCCGACGCTGTGTGGAACCGAAAACACAACACTTATTTTGTTTGCATCATTTGGAATTATAAGCTGTTTTGAAATTGTAATAAATCTTGTAGAGTTGTTTTTTATTGTCTGGATATTCGGTGCGATAAGGTCAAGCCCATAAATCTCTGCCGACAATTCCGAGCCGACTGCAGCAATCGTTTTGTCACCCTTTTCGGACACAAATTTTGCCGCCATTGCGGTATTGCTGTATGGCACCGCCTCAATGCCGTTTGCCTTTAGGAATTCTTCAGACTGGGAAAGGGCTTGAGGGTGAGAATATGCTTGTTTTATGCCCTCTAGAGTTGCACCCTTTATACCAAGCAAATTTTCGTTAACGGCAAGATTAGCCGCCGACACAATATAATATCTATATTTAAGAATGAGGTCGTAAACCTCACTTACCGAGCCGGCATTCGAGTTTTCAACAGGTACAACTCCATAAACCGCCTCATCATTTTCCACCGCCCTGAAAACATCCTCAAAGGTGGTGTAAAATTTTATGTTTCCTGTGCTGTGCAGACTTTTGGCTGCAATACTGCCGAATGCGCCGTCAATTCCCTGACAGGCAACGGCAACATTTTCTTTTATGCCGTCCTTAGCGTTAACTATCATACTTGCAAGAGGTCCAAACGGTGAAAGCTCGGCCTGTTGAGCCTCACGGCTTACACCCATAATCTCACGGTATACCGAAGCAATATAGCTACCGAACTCTCCTCCCGCCTCTGTCACCTTATCTATTATAGCCTGTTCTCTTTGAGGATGAAGCACAGGGAGATTTTGTTCCCTTTTAATTTCGGCAACCTCCAAAGAGCAGGACATTCTCTTTTTAAGAAGCGCAACAAGCTCGGTATCGATTGCATCAATTTCTTTTCTTATGCTCTGGAGGTTCATAGCTTACCCTCCTCTGAAAGAAGGTCTAAGAGGGCAATGCTTAACGCCGCCTCTAAAACAGGCAGTGCCCGAGGCACGATACACGGGTCGTGTCTGCCCTCAATTATAAGGGTAGCATTTTCGCCTGTTTCAAGATTTACAGTTTTTTGCTGTTTTGCAATAGACGGTGTAGGCTTTAATGCCACAGTTACAAGCAGAGGCATTCCGTTCGTAATTCCTCCCGTAATTCCGCCGCAATTATTTGTATAGCATTTGACCTTTCCGTTTTCATCATAATACATCTGGTCATTAGCTTGACTTCCCCTCATAGAAGCATAGCCAAATCCTGCGCCAAAAGAAACGCCCTTTACGGCAGGAATTCCGTAAAGAATATTGGCGACTACATTTTCAACCCCATAAAACATTGGGTTTCCAAGTCCGACCGGAAGCCCCAGAGCTACGAGTTCAACCGAGCCACCGACCGAATCACCCTCAAGTCTTGCATCTTCAATTTCCTTCCGCATTAACCCCTCAGCCTCGGGGTTATTAAGAGCAAAAAGCTTAGAAGATAAACCCTCGAGCTGCTCGGCGGTTACATTAACGGGGTCAAACGAGGTTTCACACACATTACCGATGCTTTGTATATGTCCGCCAATCGTGATACCCTGTTCTTTTAATATCTGGCGGCAAATAGCACCCGCCGCAACTATCGGCGCGGTAAGACGGGCAGAGAAATGTCCGCCTCCTCTTATATCGTTATATCCTCCAAATTTAACGGAGGCGGCATAGTCGCTGTGACTAGGTCGTGGATTATCCCTCAAATTATCATAATTGTGAGATTTAGTGTCATTATTTTTAATAATTATTGCAAGCGGCGCCCCCGTTGTAACACCATCTAAAACACCCGATATAATTTCCGGTATATCGGCTTCCTTGCGGGTTGTTGCCGTTTTATCCTTGCCCGGTGCTCTGCGCGACATCTGAACAAGCAAAGCATCAAAATCTATTTTAAAGCCTGCAGGCAAACCCTCAAGCAAACAGCCTACAGCAGCGCCGTGGCTCTCTCCGAAAACCGATAATTTAATTTTATTTCCTATGCTTGATTTCATTCGGTTTTGCCTCCAATCTTTCTAAAATCACTAAAAAATTCGGGATACGATTTATTTGCTGCCTCACAGCCTTTTATAACGCTTTCTCCCTCAGCAAAGGCGACGGCTACTGAAGCAGCCATAACAATGCGATGGTCGTTTGCTCCGTCAATAACTGCTCCCTTTGGTTTTCCGCCAAAGATTACCATTCCGTCTGGCCGTTCTTCAGTTTTAATTCCCATAGCTGTGAGAATTGCTATTGTAGTTTTTATTCGGTCGCTCTCCTTAATGCGAAGACGCTCGGCAGAGTGAATAACCGTTTTGCCCGAAGCATATGCGGCGGTCACCGCGATAGCGGGTACCATATCGGGAATATCTGCGGCGTTAACCTCTATGCCGCGAAGATTTCCGTGTTTAATATGTAAAATATCATTTTCAATGGATATATCTGCTCCAAAAGCGGCAAAGACATCGAGTGCAGCCATATCCCCTTGATTTGACGCGAAATCAAGACCGTGAATTCTAACCTCTCCGCCAATAGCTGCGGCAGCCATAAAAAATGCCGCCTGCGACCAATCGCCCTCTACTTTGGTATTAGCGCCTACATAATGGCTTTCCTTCGAAACACGCCAACCATTATTTGTTTCCTCTACGATAACACCGTATTTTTTCATAGCAGCTATGGTCATATCTATATAGCCTACCGACTCTAAGGCGGTTGTCGGGATTATATTAACATCACTGTCACATAAGGGGGCGGCAAGAAGCAATCCGCTTATATACTGAGAGGATATGTTTCCCGGCAGACAGAAATCTCCGCCTGTCATTTTTCCTTTAAGGATTATTGGCAAGTTGTCCGAAGACGCCTCTACCCCATGCTCTCTGAACAGCGTTGTCAAGGTTTCCATCGGTCGCTCAGGCAGTCTGCCCTCTCCAACTCCTGTAATATCGGCACCGAGTGCTGCAGCTATCGGGAGAAGAAATCTGGCGGTTGAGCCCGACTCGGAAAAGTTTAGAATTCCACCCTTAACCACATCACCCTTTGATAAGGTATAGCCCTTTTCATCCTCTTCTATATTCATACCGAGTTCTTTAAGGCAAGAAGCGGTAGCTTTTATATCCTTAGAGGTGCAGTATGGAGTAACTCTGCTTACGCCGTCACAAAGCGCGGCGCAAATCAGCGCTCTGTGGGCAGCGCTTTTTGAAGGTGGAACAGTAACCTCTCCGCAAAGGACGGACGGGATTATTTTTATATCCATTATTTGTCCTCCGCAAAAAAGTCCTTAAGCTCATCTATGGGCATTGCCTTTACAAAAGAGCTTCCAACATTCTTTACAAGAACAAGATTTAGCTTGTCCCCTCTTCGCTTTTTATCATATAGCATTATATTTACAAGCTCATCAATGTTGGCATCGGTTTTTGTTGGCAAAGAAAATTTCTTTAAAAGCTTTTCAATTTTATCGGCGGTACCCGTTTCTGTGTTTCCTGAATTTTCACTTGCCCTTGTTATATAGAGCATACCCACGCCCACCGCTTCGCCATGAGCCAGACCGCCATAATTTTCATACTTTTCGATAGCGTGTCCTAAAGTGTGTCCGAAATTAAGGAGCATGCGCTCTCCTTTTTCGGTAAAATCGTTTTCAACGATTTCTCGTTTTATATCAACGCATTCATAAATTACATCTTCGAGTATATCGTCAAAGCTGTCACAGCCGATAAGTTTATTGAAAAGCTTTTCGCTTTTTATTAATGCATATTTAATTATCTCGCCTACGCCGTCATTCTTATAACGGTCGGGCAAGGTTTTTATTGTATCGGGGTCGATAAGCACAAGTTTTGGGTTGTGAAATGCGCCCACAAGGTTTTTGCCAAAAGACAAATCGCAACCTGTTTTTCCTCCAACCGAAGAGTCAACCTGAGAAAGTAGAGTTGTGGGAATCTGAACAAAATCAATTCCACGAAGATATATTGCCGACGCAAAGCCCGCCATATCTCCTGTGACTCCACCGCCTAAAGCAACGACTATGTCGTTTCTCGTAAGCTTTGCTGTGCACATTGCTTCTATCATATCGGTGACGGTGGCAAGATTTTTAGAGGTTTCGCCTGCAGGGAAAGAAAACAAAAAGGACTCGAAGCCAGCTTCATCAAGCGACTTCTTCACCCTATCGCCATACAGCTTTACAACATTCGTATCGGTTATCACAAGAGCCTTGTTTGCCTTGGTTATTTTGCGAATATTCTCTCCCGCATTTTCAAGCAAGCCTCTCTCGATAAGAATGTCGCAACCGTTTTCACCTTTAACAACAATTTTACCCATCTTATCACCATAAATAGTATTAATAATTTATTATATTACATTTATTTCAATTCTTCAAGTGCCTTAACAACATTTTTAAAAGTTTTGCTCTTGCTTTTAGAACTGTCTATAATCGCATCTGCTACCGCCCTGTAAATCGGCATTCTTGAATAATACCTTTGTTTAATATCTTCTGCGCCGTTTTGCGCTAGAGGCCGTCTTTTGTCCCCCAAAATTCTCCTCATAGTATTATGAAGTCCGCAATCAAGAAGAACTACCGTGCCGATTTCCTTTAAATAGGGGTGATTTTTTTCGTTTGCCGCAATACCTCCGCCCAATGATACAACAAGGTTTTCCTCCTTTGCAAGCCTTTTAACAAGCTCGGTTTCAAGGGTTCTGAAATAAGGCTCGCCGTCAGTTTCAAAAATCTCGGCAATCCTTTTCCCCTCGGTCCTCTCTATTTCCTCATCCGTATCAATAAAATTCATATTAAAGCTTTTCGCAAGTCGCTTTGCAAGCGTTGTTTTCCCGCAACCCATAAATCCGCAAAGAACTATGTTTTTCATTTTCCAAAAACCTCCTGAAGTTCTTGCTCTGCTTTGTGGATAACAAGCCTTGTTTCATCGGTTGAAAACTCGGCTCCGCACCAGTAGGTTTGCGCCAGCTGTGCCTGACATACCAGCATCGACAGCCCATTCCCCCACACTTTACCTCTGTTTTTTGCCATCTTCACAAGTTCGGTCTCAAACGGATTATAAACAATATCGTAAATGCAATTAAACATCTCAATCTGTTGCTCATCAATAGGCGATGCACTTGAATTTGGATACATTCCAACTGGAGATGCGTTTACAAATAAGTCAAAATTTTTATCAAATTCCTCGGCCGCAAACACAACAACCTTTTCATTTATCTGCTTTATGGCAGAAAGTGCTTTTTCCTTTCTATCTGCAGAGGTAATAACTGCCACTTCACAACCTGCCTTGATGCCTTCGGTTATGATAGTTCTTGCTGCGCCGCCATATCCATATACAGCTATTCTTCCCGCAAACTCAATACCCGAAAACTCTAAACCTTTTTTGAAGCCGTAGGCGTCGGTATTATAGCCTATAAATCTGCCATCTTGGCACTTTACAGTATTAACTGCGCCATATCCCGCAGCAGATGTATCAAGTTCGTCAAGAAAAGGGATTATTGCAACCTTGTGCGGTATAGTAACATTAAATCCATCGAGTTCCTTAAGCTTACCACTAAACTCCGCTTCAAGCCTTTCGGGTGCGATTTCAAATTTTCCATAAGCGGCATCAAATCCTCTTAAGCTAAAGAGTTCTTTTTGTATAAACGGGGACATAGTATGTCCTATAGGATAACCTATAACGCCGAAGTTCTTACGCATTTAAATCACCTTTTTGCTGAAAATAAATAAAACTATTGACAAAATCCGTTTTGCAACATATTATTTGTATAGGTTAATATACCATAACTGTATCAAAATGTAAACATTTTGGTGCAAAACATAAATACAAGGAGAATATTAAATGATTTTTGACAAAATTACCGAAATTCTTGCAGAACAGCTTGCAGCCGACAAGGATACTATGACTGCTGACACTAAAATTGCAGAAGACCTTGGAGCCGACAGCCTTGACCTTGTTGACCTTCTTATGTCAATTGAAGACGAATTCGAATTGAAATTCCCGATGAAGAGGTTGAAAACCTTAAAACCATCGGTGATGTGGTGAACTACATCTCTGCAAACGCAGAATAGTTTTTCTGTTTTCAATCAAAAAGTTATAACCCATTCTGTCGTCGACAGAATGGGTTATTTTATTATCCCTCAGTTGATGTGTCCTGAGATGATGCCGTAGCATCACTGACATATATAGTTATAGAATCGTTTGTTGAAACGGTTTTATTTGCTTTTACCGAAGTTTCGATTACAGTACCTGGAGCAAAACTATCATCATTTTTATAAATAAATTCAATATTGCTTTTAAAGAAACCGTATTCAAGAAGTGTAATATATGCTTTTTCCTCTGTCATTCCCACCAAATTTGGCATATTCACAGAGGATGGGCCTAGACTGATATAAACACCGATTTCGGTATCTCTTGCAACTTCGCTACCCTTTGCAACAGTTTGCTTACACACATGACCTCTCGCAACAGTGTTAGAGTATTCGGTGCCTGCAATAACGATTTCAAACTTTCCTGAAAGATTTTCGTCCCTGATAATATTGTTAAAGGTGTTTCCTGTGTAATCTGGAACCACATAAAGCTTTTCACCAGGATGTGCAATTGTACTGTCTACATCTCCGACACTTGGAGTGTCGGGCATAGAAGAGCTTTGCTGACTTGCATCGACAGGCTCACTTTCGGTCGGGAACAGAGCATCCTTAAAGAATATCATTCCAAGGCAAATAAGAATAAGGAATATACCCGCAGTTATTGCCGAAGCAATAATAGCATATTTCTTTCCGTCGGCGCCTTTTTGGGTTTGCTGCTTTTTATCGCCGTTTTCTTCCTGAGCGAGTATAACCGTATTTGACGACACAGCCTCAAGCATCCGTCTAAATCTATCGACCGATGCAGTTCTTTCGGTTTTGTCAACCTTCAAGGTGCTTGCCACCGCAATAAGCGCACCCTTCGGAACCGTTTCGGTAATCTTAGCAGATATTGAAAGCTTGTCATTAACAAGGCGTTCCTTAGCGTCAGGCGGAGTTGTTCCAATAAGGCAACGGAACATCACAGCTCCAAGCGAATACACATCGCAAACTGCCGAGTAATCATCATTTTCAAGATACTGCTCGGGCGAGGAATATCCCGACTGAAGACGAGCAATAAAGTCAGTATGCTCTACCCTTGCTTCTTTAATTGAAAATCCTGTTAGACGAAGCTTTCCGTCGCGCCCTACGATAATGGTTTCGGGGGAGATTCCTCGATGAATAATTCCGGCATCGTTAAGCTCTGATACGGTAGCCAGAAGCGGCATAAATAAAGGCTTAACCTGTTCCCATTTAAGAGAACCCCCGTTTCTTACTAAAAATGCTTTTAGCGATATACCGGAAACAACCTGTGATACAGCATAAACTGTTCCGTTTGATTCAAACGCATCTACAATTTTAAGAATTGCGGCCGACTCCGGAAGTGCTGATAATTTTGAGAAGAGCGCCACAAACTCTTCCATACCCTTGTTAAACGCCATACCCTTTTCTGCTGCAGGAGTAACGGTCATTCTGTCACTACTTCTCACAGAAAGACCGTCGGGGAAATATTCGCGAATGTTTACAACGGCATTGCTGTCATTATCCCAACCGATATAGGTAATTCCATCGCCACCCTCTTCAATAACCCTGCCAACGAGAAAGCGATTGGCATTAAGCCATGTACCTATTGTAAGCTGAGTTAAAGTATTGTCGTCAGACGAGTCATGCCCACAGATAGGACAAATCTTTTCTCCACCGTTGTCATTCATACAACCCATACATAATCTTTCTGTATTTAACATAAAAGTTACCTCCGGTAAACTTTATTAAAGCAGGATATTAACTGCATATAAAGCATTATACCACAACTGTAAAAAAAACTCAACAACATTAAGTTTGTGTTAAATAAAAGCAACTAGACGGAAAAGCTAACTCTTCTCCGTCTTTTATTTTCCAAGCGGAATTATTTTATTAAAGACACAGGTGTGGTTGGGTGTTACGCTTCGGTCCTCGTGAAGTGAGCCAAAATACCATTTTTTAAAATTACAGCCGACGCCTATTTCTTCAAAATATCCGTTAAGTTTGTTTATTCTATCGGCAGAACCATCCCTGAGCAACATAGCGCTTTTAACGAGCTTTGGCGGCTCGTGAGTTATAATATAATCAACTTCGCATCCAACCTCATCAAGATTTGCCGCGCCCATTGCCATTTCCTTTGGAGTAGGAAGTTCTTCTTTCCAATAAAGCCCTTTCTCCGCACGAATGTCTTTATCGGTAGACTCGCCCCCGCCGAAAGCAAAAATCTTATTACCATCAATATTAAAAATCTGTCCACGCATAAGATGCAGCAGATTGCCGTGTATTCTGTGCACCTTTCCACCCTTCCAGTAGGTTTCACGGCAAGCGTTTATCTTGTCAAAATTTTCGTGAGTTCCGTCAATAAAGGCGACTGTGAATTTTCTTGTTCCTAAATATTCAACCGCTTCCTTTTCGAATTTTCCGCCATCCCAAATGTATCCGAAATCTCCGCAAACCAAAAGTATGTCGCCCGCCTTAAGCTTTCTCCATTCTCTGTCGTAAAGACGGTTTTCGGCACCGTGCATATCTCCGGTTACATATATCATTAAAGTTTCTCCTTTAATTTAAAATTTAACTTTTAATTTTGAAAAAAATAATGTATAATACTATTATATAATAATAAATTTTCGGGGATATTTCAATGAAAAAAACTTGTATTGCCTTAATTTTAATATTTTCACTTGTGTTTTCCATTCCCGCTTCCGCATTCCAAATTAATGATTACGAGCTTCACCACACTGCTGGTATGCTCGTTTCTCTTGATACAGGAGATGTATTATACTCTAAAAATATAACACAAAAAATTCATCCGGCGGCAATCACCAGCATTATGTCTGCCGTTGTCGCTTGCGAAAACATTACCGACCTTAAAGGAACGAAAATCATATATTCTAAAAAAGCAAACAACAAGGTGCTTGGAACTGGACTACCCATACTACAGCTTAAAATTGGCGAGGAAATAACCGCATATGATGCCGTTGCCTCTATGCTTATTCCCTCCTGTGCCGATGCCGCCTTTGCCCTTGCAGAATATGTCGGCGGAAGCATAGATAGCTTTGTAGAAATGATGAATGAAAAGGCAGATGCTCTGGGACTCGAAAACACCAATTTTACCAATCCCGTGGGGCTAGACGATAAACAACACTATACCACCGCGCAAGATATTTATAAACTTATGGTGCACGCCCTTAAAAACGACATTATAAAAGAGCTTCTTTCAAAATCCCGCTATACCGTTAGTGCAACTAATATGTCGGACGAGAGAATCCGCCCTACCGTTAATTTTATGTTAAACCCCAATTCTGATTATTACTACCGATATGCCAAGGGCGGTAAAACAGGTCTGTCTAAGGACGGTCGATGCATAGTCAGCACCGCTTCTTACAACGGCTATAACTATCTTGCCATTGTCCTTGGAGTAAAAACTTCGTCGGGTACCAGAACAGACTTTAACGATTGCTCTAATATGTTCCGTTGGGCTTTTAACAATTTCGAATATAAGACCGTTCTTGAGGGAAACGAGCCTGTAACCGAGGCCCCCGTAGAGCTTTCTGCAGAAACCGACCATATATCCCTCTGCTTTGAGGGTGGACTAAAAACCCTTCTCCCAAAAGAAGCTGACGCATCCACGGTCGACTTTAAAATAAACCTAAATAAAGAAAGCTTCGATGCCCCTATTAATAAGGGTGATATTCTTGGCACCGCAGATATTTACTATGCTGAAGAAAAGCTTGGAACGCTTAATCTTGTTGCAACGCAGTCTGTAAAATCCAGCGCTGTACTAGTATTCGCACGTGCTGCAAAAAACTTCTTCACTTCCACCTTTATGAAGATTGTATATGTGATAATTGCCGCTGCCGCCATTATATTCTTAGGTTCTGTTATTAAAATGAATATGGGCAAAGGCGGTAAGCGCAAGGTTAAATATATTCCCTTAAGACCCGACGAATTTGATGACGACATAAAAGAAGATTAACCCGGGATATAACCAAATCTGTTTAAATCTATATGCCCGTCACTCTCAAACACAATCCCCTCGTTTTCAAGCATCTGGCGCTGCGCCTCTCCGCCGCCGAAAACAAAGGCAGTCGCAACCCTTCCCTCTCGGTTAACTACACGGTGGCATGGGATTATTTTGGGCGCAGGATTGTTGTGCAAAGCATAGCCTACCACCCTAGCCCAACGTGGATTCCCCGCAAGCATCGCAACCTGTCCGTAGGTTGCTACCTTGCCTTTTGGAATAGAACACACGACCTTATAAATTTTATCAAAAACACTCATAATTCCCCTCCGATTTGTGTTTATTATATACCTAAAATAAAACATTTACAATTTTTTATTAATAATGTTTGACAAAAACGCTTTTTTATCATATAATTACTAGGCACGAAAAATGCGTTTGGTGTTTCAGCTAGTCAAATAGATTTCCTAAACCCCAACAAACTCATTCGTATTACGAGGTGTCGCCCAGTTGGTAGGGCGCTAGTTTTGGGTGAGGTTGCAAGCGCGTCTAGCGGACGATTAAGCGAGCAAAACGAAGCGCCGCGGTCGACAGAGGCGAGGGCGTGTACCGACGCCCGAGAAAATGTCGGGCACCGCAAGAGGGTTGCCAAAACTTTTAGTTTAAACCGTTCTTAATATAAAACTTAATATGATTATCGAGGTGTCGCCCAGTTGGTAGGGCGCTAGTTTTGGGAACTAGATGCCGCAGGTACGAGTCCTGTCACCTCGACCAAACACGAATAATCCGAACCTCCGTCTAATAGGCGGCGGGTTCGGATTATTTCTTTATATAGACTATAATATATAACATCTTGGATAGTAAGTTCATATAATGTATATAGAATGGAGGCGCTATATGGACAAAAACGAATGCAACCTAACTTCAAGAATAATTGACTATGGCGGTAAGCCTATTGCATTAAATATCGACAAAATGGCAAAAACAAATCAATATTTTAGGACAGCCTTATGGTCTGGTGAGCATCTGCAGGTTACACTTATGAGCATACCGGTGGGAACTGATATAGGTGCAGAAATGCACCCAAATCTTGACCAGTTTTTGCGAATTGAGGACGGGTGTGCCCTTGTAATGATGGGTAAAAGCAAGAGTGAACTTTGCTATCATAAAAAAGTTGACAACAATTATGCAATATTTGTGCCTGCAGGTGCCTGGCATAATATTATCAACACAGGTAACATACCTCTTAAAATATATTCTATCTACGCTCCACCTCAACATCCTTACGGAACGGTCCACAGAATTAAGGCAGACGCCGAGCATCATTGATATAAACACAACCGCCAAAGCTGACAGCTTTGGCGGTTGTGTTTATAAATCAATATTTATTTTATATTCGTCATCAATAAGCAAATATTCGTTGCCATGTTTTTTACATTCATCTAAAAATTTTGTATTGTCCCCTAAAACTGATGCCAAACTTATATCGTCATAACAGCGATTTTCAATAATATTGGCAAATTGTTTTATTTCATTAAAATGATTTTTGATATATTTTTCACTGAAAACCAAACAGTAAAACTTTATATTATCTAGATACTCAGTTAAAAAATCTTCGCGCCAATTTGGCGGGACATATACGCCCTCAACAATCAAATTCTGACCATTTTCAATAGCCGTTTTTATAATTTCTCGAACAATAGGCCAAAGATATTCGGTCAGCATCTCATCACTTGAAAGAGGGGTTAAATCGGTGTTTGCGCTGCGAATAAGCCCCATTTTTAGGTGGTCAATTGATAGATACGGATATCCGTATTTTTCTAGCAAGTTTTGCGCCAATGCTGTTTTTCCGGTATGAGATGCACCTGTAATTAAAATTATCATTTTCTCACCCTTGCAAAATATGGTTTTAAACTATTATACAGCAATCCTTAAGTTTTCTCAACCTCTATTCTTCCTCATAATCTTTTGTTTTTTGAATATACTTATTCTAAGCACAAAAAAGCGAGGGTGATTATGAGAAACTCTTCACGCCTGTGGCAGCTTGCAGGCTTTATCTTCACATCAGTTTTCGGTACGCTGCTTCATTTTGCATACGATTGGTCTGGCGGCAGTCTGTTTTTTGCGCCATTTTCCGCCGTAAATGAATCTATTTTCGAGCATATGAAGCTGCTTTTCTTTCCAATGTTTGTTTTTTCATTTATACAGAATAATTTTTCAAAAGAAAAACCCAAAAACTTCTGGTGCGTAAAGCTTAAGGGCAGCTTTGTCGGTTTTACTCTTATTCCTCTGCTCTACTACACCTACACAGGAATTCTCGGCACCTCTGCCGACTGGTTTAATATAACCATCTTCTTTATTGCATCTGCAGCAGCCTATATAACCGAAGCAAAAAAATTGAACCATACAAAACCCTGCATAATATCCGAAACCGCCTCTTTTATAATTCTTTGCATAATTGGGCTTTCATTTATAATTCTCACCTTTTGCCCGCCTCACATACCCCTCTTTCAAGACCCCCAAAGCCTGACCTTTGGAATAATAAAATAATCTTTAAAAAAGCCAACAACTATACTAAAACACATATTCTCAATCCTTTTACACAGAATAAAGTAAAAGGGGTGAGAATATGAAATCATCAGAACTTGTTAAAAACACGCTTGACCAAATTCCCGAGACAAAACCCAATGCTAAAAGAATCATCGGTCTTGTTAAAGAAAGGGGTCGAATTACAGGGTATCAGCTCTCTGATAACACAACTGTCGAAAAACAGCAAGCGGTAAATATGGCGAAGCAGGGAGAAATATCCGGTGTTGGCGTCGCGCACCGTGGCGACACCGAATATTTAAAAGCTATTCCCAATGATGAAGAAAACGACAACCTAGGAAATCTTCCAAGTGTCTCCGCAAAAAACTAAAACAGCAAGTCTTTTGACTTGCTGTTTTTTCTTTTAAAAACTCTTTTTCCAGGTCGACGGTGAAAACAATATTAAAATCGAGAAAAGTTCTAGTCTTCCCGCCAACATATCAAAGCACAAAATTAACTTGCTGATAACACTAAATCCGCCAAAATTTGCGGTTGGTCCTATCTCAGATAGTCCAGGTCCGATGTTGTTGATAGCCGAAACGACCGAGGTGAATCCTGTAACAAGGTCACAGCCCTCAATCGCAATAACTGCCAGTGCCGACATTATTAATAGCCCGGCATAAATTATTATAAACGAGGTTGTTCCCCTTATAGTTTCATGGTCAACCGTTCTGCCCTCAAGCTTCACAGATTTAACCATTCTCGGATGAAGAATATATTTTATTTCCCT
Organism: Clostridia bacterium; assembly: GCA_017630985.1. Classification (GTDB taxonomy): domain Bacteria; phylum Bacillota; class Clostridia; order Oscillospirales; family Acutalibacteraceae; genus SFWF01. Next base: position 46,155 of record JAGBUC010000033.1, on the reverse strand, counting down.
TTTTGCATTTTTCGCGAGAAGCAAAATTCTGGAAATTTTAATTCCTCCGCACGTACAGCCCGCACAGGCTCCGCTGAACATTAATAGCACAATTATTGCTTGTGACAACACCGGCCAGACTGCAAAGTCCGCTGTAGCAAAACCCGTTGTGGAAATTATAGACGCAACCTGGAACAGCGCCAAACGGAAGCTTTCCTCAGAAGATGACGAAATGGAAGAAACTGATAAAGCTATTACCATAACACTTGATGCAACTATTCCAAAATACCACCAAAGTTCTTCGCTTTTAATTGCTCTGAAGAAATGCCCGGTTAAAATAAGGAAGAAAACGTTAAAATTCGTTCCGAAAATAAGCATAAACACCGCAACAACATATTGGCTGTATGCAGAATATCCCGCTAACGAATCGTTCTTTATACCAAATCCGCCGGTGCCCGCCGTTGCCAAGGAATGATTTAACGCCTCATATACATTCATATCTCCAAAAACGAGAAAAACGAACTCAAGAAACGTAAGTAATATATATATTCCATATAAAACACGCGCGGTATCGGCAATCTTTGGTACTACCTTGTCAACCGTAGGGCCAGGTACCTCCGCCTTCATTACTTGCATAAATCTTATGTTTTTAAGGTCGGAAAGGGGAAGTATCGCCAAAAGGAAAACTATAACTCCCATTCCGCCTATCCAATGCGTAAGGGCCCTCCAAAGAAGAATTCCTTTACCAAGAGCTTCGACATCAGAAACAACCGAGGCTCCGGTGGTCGAAAAACCCGAAACCGTTTCAAAAAAAGCGTCGATAAACGAGGGTATTGCACCGCTTAATATAAAAGGAAGACATCCGACAAGTGATATAAGTATCCACGAAAGTCCAACACATACGAAGCTTTCTCTTGCAAGTAAATCCCTTTTTTTAGGCATTCGGTGGGTTAGCAAAATTCCAAAAAGCAAACAAATTGCCATTGGAATTATAAAGGGTACTACCGACTCCCTATATATAATTGCACAAACCAAGGGTATCGCCATAAGGGCGCCCGTAGCACCGAAAACTCTGCCTAAAATATAAAATACCATTTTATAATTCATACTTGTTTTCCTACTTTAAAATTTCCGAAAGGTCATACACCGTGCGTCCCGCAGTAATAACAATTACGCTGTCCCCCGCCCTTATAACCGTATTACCATCCGGAATTATAATCTCTTTGGCGTGGCTTACACAGGCAATAATTATGTTGGGTTTCAAAGATAGTTCCTTAATAGGAATATCATTAAGCGGACAGTTTTCCGCCGAAATAAATTCAATCGCCTCAGCTCGACCGTCAAGAATTTTATAAAGAGTCTCTATTTCGCTTCCGCCGGCGTTTTCAACCGCTCTTATATATCTGAGAATTATAGCCGCCGTATTAGCCTTTGGACTTATAAAACTGCAGTCATCCATCATGGTTGATACCATTTCGGAAAGCTGACCGCGGTTTACCTTGCAAACCGTTTTCTTAACCCCTTGTGAACGGGCATACATTGAAAAGATTATATTTTCCTCATCAATATCGGTAAGAGCCACCGTCGAGTCAAAATTCTCAAGGCCCTCTTCCTTTAACACATCGGTATCGGTTCCGTCAGCACAAATAACGTTAACCCCTTCAAGCAACCCCTCAAGCTCGACAGCTCTTGAATGGTCGCTTTCAATAAGTTTCACATCTATTCCCGATTTTTTAAGCAACCTCGAAAGATAATAAGAAGTTCGGCTTCCACCCACAATAATTGTCGATTTTATCTTCTTTTTTTGCATCCCAATTGCTTTAAAAATCTTTTGAAGTTCTCTTTTCGCCGCAGTAAAATGCACCCTGTCACCAGATTGCAACACAAAATTACCTGACGGGATAATAACCTCGTCTCCTCTTTGCACCGCGCAAATAAGAAGCGCAACATCTAAAGCTTTTCGGATATCGCGAAGCATTATACCGTCAAGAACGCTGCCGATTGAAACAACAATTTCCGCAAGGTCAATTCTTCCCTTTGCAAAAGTTTCTATAGCGGTTGCCGCAGGGAATTCAATAATCCTTGAAATTTCTGCCGCCGTCTCAAATTCCGAATTGATAAGCAAGTCTATACCCAGCTTGTTCTGCATAAATAAAAGCTGCTCGGAATAATCGGTATTTCTAACCCTTGCAACCGTTTTCTCGGCGCCGATTTTGCTTGCGACAAGGCAACTCATAATGTTAAGCTCATCACTGCCCGTAACCGCAATAAACACATCGCAACTTTCAACCCCGGCATCCTCTTGCACAGGGAAAGATGCGCCATTACCGTGATAGCCTATCACATCATAATCATTTACAACCGTTTCAACAAGTTTTCTGTCTATATCGATAACGGTTACATCGTGATTTTCATCAGAAAGCAGTTTTATAAGGTTTGAACCAACCTTTCCGGCTCCGACAATAATTATCTTCATTTTTACACCTCATAATTAGTGTTGCTTGCGTACATTATACACCACTTTTTAAAATATTTCAATACCGACCGCACACCCCTACAAATAATGTGTACACATTCTCTTGGTAATTTAAAAGTATTTGCTAAAAAATTTGACTTTTTTTACATTATAATGTAAAATATTTTTAGAAGATTTCTAAGGAGGAACCGTTATGAATAAAAAGCTTTACAGAGTCGAAGAAAATAAAGTTATTGCAGGCGTTTGCGGAGGCATCGCAGAATATTTTAATATTGATGTCAGCATTGTTCGCCTTGCCACCGTTGTAGTCGGCCTTTGCGCTTTTGTTGGTGTGGTTGCCTATATCGCAGCTGCATTTATCGTCCCCACAAAAAGCAGTATTGATAATCAGTAAATAATTATTAAAACATAAACCGCAAGTTATCACTTGCGGTTTTTTATTATATCCCAATATTCCTTAAACTTCTGCTCGGTTTTATTATCTCCAAACTCATAAAACCTAACATTTTTTATGTCGTCAGGCAAATACTGCTGTTTAACCCACCTGTTCGGGTAATTGTGCGGATATTTATAAAACTGTCCGGGGTTATCGTTGTCAACCCCGTCAAAATGCTTATTTTGAAGCTGGCGGGGAACTGCACCGCCCTTTCCTTTATTAATAAGGTCCATCGCCGCAAACACCGCGTCGTGCGCCGTGTTGCTTTTTGGCGAAAGCGCCACAAGCACTACCGCATCGGCAAGAGGTATTGCCGCTTCGGGAAGACCTACCGCATTTGCGATATCGACCGCCGCTTTAACAATAGGGATTATCTGAGGATAAGCAAGTCCCACATCCTCACATGCGCAAACCATAAGCCGTCTGCAAGCAGAGGGTAAATCCCCCGCAGCAAGAAGCCGCGCAAGATAATAAACTGCGGCATCAGGGTCGCTTCCCCTCATCGACTTTTGATATGCCGAAAGAATGTCGTAATGCTCGTCTCCTTCACGGTCGTACCGAACGGCAGAGTGTGTGAGCAGTTGTTCACAAATATCGTCGTCCACAACCGCTTTTCCGTCTTTAAGACTTGTAAGCACGCAAAGCTCTAAGGTGTTAAGAGCTCTTCTAACATCCCCCGAAGCCGAACGGGCAATTTTCCTTGCAACCTCGTCACCCAGCTCCACACAAATATTCTTTTCTTCTGCCAGAAACTCTGCCGCGCGTTTTACGGGTACGACAATATCGTCAGGGGAAAGCTCTTTAAATTCGAAAACGGTGCTTCGGCTTAAAATTGCATTATAAACATAGAAAAACGGGTTTTCGGTGGTTGATGCAATAAGGGTTATATCCCCTGTCTCAATATACTCAAGCAAAATCTGCTGTTGCTTCTTGTTAAATGACTGTATCTCGTCAAGGTAAAGCAGAACTCCGCCCGCCGTATCAATTCCGCCCAAATCGCCTATAATCGACTTTATGTCAGAGGTCGATGCAGTGGTAGCGTTAAGACAATACAGCTTCTTTCCGCACCTGTTTGCAATAATTCTTGCAACGGTGGTTTTTCCCACGCCCGAAGGACCGTAGAAAATAAGGTTTGGAATTTCACCCGACTCAATTATTCGGCGCAAAACCTTCCCTTCGGCCAAAAGATGCTTTTGTCCTGCAACCTCGTGAAGACTTTGTGGCCGAACGCGGTCGGCAAGGGGCTTGCTCATTTAAAATCACCACCGAAATTTAAAGTTAAGGGACGGGAAAACCCGTCCCGATTTAATTAATATAAAGGATGCTTTTTGCAGATGTCTGCAACACCGTTTTTAATATATTCCTTATTTGCTTCAAAATCTTTTACCGCAAGTGCGATAAACTCTGCAATCTTGTCAAAATCTTCGGTGCCAAGTCCGCGGGTTGTAGCCGCAGGAGTACCGATACGAAGTCCGCTTGTTACAAAGGGAGACTGTGGGTCTCCGGGGATAGCATTCTTGTTAGCTGTAATATTAACCTCATCAAGACGGTGCTCAAGCTCTTTTCCTGTAACCTCGGTTCCTATAAGGTCAACAAGCATAAGATGGTTGTCTGTGCCGCCCGACACAAGCTTTATTCCGCGCTTTGTAAGTCCGTCAGCCAAAGCCTTAGCGTTGTCTATAATTCTCTGCTGATATTCCTTGAATTCAGGCTTTAATGCCTCTCCAAAGCAAACTGCCTTTGCAGCAATAACATGCATTAAAGGGCCGCCCTGATTTCCTGGGAAAACCGCCTTATCGATTGCCTTTGCAAGTTCCTCTTTGCAGAGAATAAGTCCGCCGCGGGGACCTCTTAGCGTCTTGTGGGTGGTTGTTGTAACGATATCGGCATAAGGCACAGGGCTCATATGAAGTCCTGCAGCAACAAGACCTGCAATGTGCGCCATATCAACCATAAATAATGCGCCAACCTCTTTTGCAATATCAGCAATAACATCAAACTTGATTTCTCTGCAGTATGCCGATGCGCCTGCAACAATAAGCTTAGGTTTGCACTCTTTTGCAATTTTTCTCATTTCATCATAATCAATAAAACCATCTTCACCGACGCCGTAGGGCACAAAGTTATAATTTTTGCCAGAAGCATTTACTGGTGAGCCGTGGGTTAGGTGTCCGCCGTGCGCAAGGTTCATTCCCATAACGGTATCACCGTGCTCAATAACGGCAGAATATGCCGCCATATTTGCCTGAGCTCCCGAGTGGGGCTGAACATTAGCGTGGTCGGCTCCGAAAAGCTTACACGCGCGGTCTCTTGCAATATCCTCAACGATATCAACATTCACGCAACCGCCGTAATAACGCTTTCCGGGAAGACCCTCGGCATATTTATTGGTAAGAATAGAGCCCATTGCTGCCATAACCGCAGGGGAAACAAAGTTTTCGCTGGCGATAAGCTCGATATTATTTTGCTGACGCTTGTGCTCCTTTTCCATAGCATCGGCTACATCGGGGTCATACTGCGCAACAAATTCAATGCTTTTCATAAGATTTTCAAACATTTATACATCCTCCTAAATGAACATAACATCATTTTACTACAAAACATCTTTTTGTTCAATCTTTTTCTTCATAAACCCTAACGGCTTCTGGAAAAAACTCCCCATCCGACAAAATCTGCCCATTCATATTAATAATTCCTTTAATATATTCAAGAATTTCGGGCGTAATTTCCTCGCCGGGCGCAACAATAGGACAGCCTGGCGGATATGCGAATATAAAATCAAGCGAAATTCTGCCTGCCGAACTTTCAAGAGGAACTGGTTCTGCCGCTATAGGCGGATTTTCTGTAAAGCAACCCCTTATTTTCGGCTTAGGCGGAAGATAAAAAGGCTTTTTTTCACAAGCAGAAATTTTCCCATCAATATCTGCAAGGGCCGTTGCAATTCGGTCTAATCCCTCATCATTATCAGCCACAGAGGTCATTGCCAGAGCATATTCGGGCAAAGCCATCTCAAGCTCAATTTTATAATCCCTTAAAAGAATTTCCTTAAGCTCAAACCCGTTAATGCTCGTCCCCCTTGTAGAAATTACAATTTTCGACCGGTCGTCAGTTCTGATAACTTTAAGCTTTGTCAGCACCGAACAAACGCGGTAAAAAGCTTCAAGCCTTGCTTTGTATGACGAAAACAGGTCGGTCTCACTTGCTTTGTGAACAAATCGGTCAATAGAACAAATAATTGGGTAAGGCGGCGAGCTTGTAAGGTAAATTCCAACCGCCCGTTTAACCGCCGAAGCGTCTACGCGCTCGGTGCAAATATGCAAAAGTGCCGCGCCCGTAAGACAAGGCAGGGTTTTGTGCGCGCTCTCAATTACGATGTCGGCGCCGAGACTCCTCGCGCTTTTCGGAAAATAATCATTAAAGCCTAAGTGTGCTCCGTGAGCCGCATCAACTATTAAAATTCCGTCCCGAGTGTGCACCTCTTTTGCGATAGCCTCAATGTCAGAAACTATACCCTCGTAGGTCGGCGAGGTTATAACCACAATCTTTGCGCCGCTTCTGTCCATTTCTTCAGAAACATCCCGCGGAAAGACCCCTCCTGCACACCCTAGAGCACAGTCGGTCTGCGAATAAACAAAACTAACTTTAAGCCGATTAATAATACAGGCATTATAAACCGATTTATGACAGTTTCTCGCAATTATAATTTTATCGTCATATTCGCAAGCCGCCGCTATCGCCGACAAAATTCCGACCGTAGAGCCTCCCGTCAAAAACAGGGTTTCTTTCACGCCAAAAAATTTTGCCGCCCCTTTTTGAGACTCGTCAATAATACCCGTTGGCGCATGCAAATTGTCTGCGCCGCATATCTCGGTTATATCTAAGTCAAGAAGGCCCTCAAGCCACTCTTTCTGCCTCTTATGTCCGGGCATATGAAAGGGGTAGGCCCCCTCTGTAACCTTTCTTATATCCTTCTCTAACATATCAGTTCTGCTTTCTCACAATAGAATATTCATCATCAAGACGAAAATAAGGACAGCTGTAATTAGGGTTTGAAACGAATGAAATATATTCGTCCTCGTCAAGATTTACAAGACAGGAATAACATTCATCCTCTTGGTCATATACATAATTTACACACAGCTCGCAAACTGCCGAATTATCTTTCTTATTCATATAATACCTGATTTCTTTAACAATACTTTTTGAAGCAACCCCGCATCAGTATAAATTGATAGGTCGCTTATCTTTGAATCCTCTGCCGCCTTTTCTAAAAGAGCGATAAACACATCATAATAATCCCCTTTAGAGCCACTTGCCTTGCTGAGTTTCAATATATCTTCGTGCAGTTTTCTAAGGCTTATTTCAGGGTCTTTTTTTACAGCTACCGCCTGTTTTAATATTTCATAGGCTTCTTTTTCCGAAAGGGTGCGGTCAATATAATATTTTTCTCCCGAAAGGTCATATAAAAGCCTCATTCCATCAAAATACCCAAGTTTATAATTTCTTCTGCAAGATTCGGCATTAAAATTAAGCATCGAGCCAAGGTCTCTTTTCGGCGATATCTCCACAACCTTCGTGTCCTTTGGAATTTTAATCTTTTTTTCAACGCCTAGTCCGTAAAGACGAATCGCAATAATGTTTTTATACCCTCTGGAAACAAGGGGAGAAAGCGGTAAAACATTCGAAACACCGCCGTCCGTATACATCTTTCCTCCAAGCTTTTCGTGCTTAAAGGCAGGAAAATAAGCCGAGGCTAAAAGCATATCGCAAAGCTCATTCTCATCAAGGGTCTGAGCGTCAAGCTCCAACCCCTTACGGTCGGTAACCGAGTGTGTACATATATATAACTTTATAGCGGAATTTTTTATCCTTTCATAATCAACAGAGGTTGCAATAAGTTCGCGAAGAGGGGTGACGTCAAATCCGCCATCCTTAACAATACGCTTAATGCTTGAACTGATGTGCTTTATGTCAATTTCCAGGAATTTTCCGCCAAAAAGCTTTTGCATGGTATCGTCATCAACATCCATAACCCTCGAGAAACGCATCTCGTTCCAAAGCCGTTCAGCTCCTCCAAGGTCCTCCATCGCCATCATCGCGCCGTTAAGCGCGCCGACAGAAGAGCCTGCAACAGCCTCTATTTTAACGCCATTTTCAGCAAGAGCCCGCCAGGCACCAACCTGATAGGCACCCCTTGCGCCTCCGCCCTCAAGAGCTATCGCGTAGGTTTTACTCATATCAAATTTAAGTTCCACGCTATCACCTCATTATTTATATATTACCATAAAATTCTTCATATTAAAAGAGCAAAATATTCCTTTAAAAAATAATTAAAAAATTTTTGAAAAAAGGGTTGACTTTAGCGGTTTAAAGTGCTATACTGTTCATCACAGACAAATCTTCTGTAAATACATAACGCATTAGGAGTTCTTATTATGAAAAAAATTATCGCTTTAATTCTTGCAACCCTTTTAATGCTCGGTTGCTTTGCAGGCTGTGGCGCTGCTGATGACGGAAAATATGTAATCGGTATTTGCCAAATCGTAAAGCACGCGGCGCTCGACGCGGCAACCAAGGGCTTTAAGGACGCTATCATTGCCGAGTTCGGCGAAGAAAATGTTACCTTCGTAGAGCAGGATGCAGCAAACAACCCCGATACCTGTACCACCATTGTTAACGACTTTGTATCCAAAAAGGTCGACTTAATTATGGCAAATGCTACCCCCGCGCTTCAGGCAGCATATAACGCTACCGAAGAAATTCCGATTCTCGGCACTTCCGTAACCGAATACGGCGTTGCTCTTGAAATCGAAAACTTCACTGGCACCGTTGGCGGAAACGTTTCGGGCACCTCCGACCTCGCTCCCCTAACCGAGCAGGCTCAGATGGTTATTGACCTTGTTCCCACCGCTAAAACCGTTGGTATGCTTTACTGCAAAGCAGAAGCAAACTCTGCATATCAGGTAAAAGAAGTAAAGAAATATCTTGAGGGCAAAGGCCTCACCGTTAAAGACTTCGGCTTCAACGGAAGCGAAGACGTTGCTCAGGTTGCCGAAGCCGCTGCCGCAGCATGCGACGCTATCTATATTCCTACCGACAACACCGCCGCTTCCTGCACCGAAACCATAAACGGCGTTGTTTCTCCCAAAAAGGTTCCCATAATCGCCGGCGAAGCAGGAATTTGCAAGGGCTGCGGAATTGCTACCCTTTCAATCAGCTATGAACAGCTTGGCCGCACCACAGGCGAAATGGCGGTTAAAATTCTTAAAGGCGAAGCAGATATTTCAGAAATGGCTATCGAATATGATACCAAGCCCGTTAAGCAATACAACAAAGCCCTTTGCGACGAGCTTAACATCACCATCCCTGAGGGATTTGAAGAGCTTAAATAATTTCGGTTGCTTTTAGCTCACCGTTATAGTAAAATATAATGTGCCGCCACAAAACGTGCCGCGGCACATTTGCTATATAATACATAGGAGAAATATTATGGATTTTTTAAACTGGTTAGGCGCAATGCCGGGCGCCGCCGCACAGGGAATGATATGGGGTATAATGGCAATCGGCGTCTATATTACCTTTAAAATTCTCGACCTTGCTGACCTGACTGTCGACGGCTCTATGGTAACGGGTATGGCAACCTGTGCTATGCTTATGGCTGCGGGTTGGAATGTATGGCCGGCAATGCTTGTCGCTTTTATCGCAGGCATGTTGGCAGGTCTCGTCACAGGCCTTTTTCACACAGTAATGGGAATTCCTGCAATCCTTTCAGGAATTCTGACACAACTTATTCTCTGGTCGGTAAACCTGAAAATTATGGGAAAAGCAAATCAGGCTTTACCTGCAAGAAATTTTGATGTATTGCTAACTCAGCTTCGCAAATATGAAGCTCTTGTATATCTATTCCTTATCGTCGTCGTACTTATCGCTCTGCTTTATTGGTTCTTCGGCACCCGATACGGAATGTCTATCCGTGCCACCGGCTGCAACGAAAAAATGTCACGCGCACAGGGCATCAACACGAATAAAAACAAGGTTGTCGGTCTTGCGCTTTCAAACGGAATTGTTGCTTTCGCCGGCTCACTCCTCGCCCAATACTCAGGCAAAGCCGACATCTCGGACGGTCGAGGCGCAATCGTTATCGGTCTTGCCGCCGTTATCATCGGCGAAGCCATCGTATCCCGTATGGGCCAGAACTTTGTAATCCGTCTAATCGGCGTTATGCTCGGCGGTATTGTATATTACATAGTTTACCAAACGGTAATCTTCTTAGGTCTCGATACCGACCTGCTTAAAATGCTCTCGGCAATAGTTGTCGCTATCTTCCTTGCCGTTCCGAATCTTAAAAGAACCTATTTTGCAAAACCCGTTAAAAGAACAAAGGAGGCGGCATAAATGTTAGAGCTTAAGAATATAACTAAAATATTCAACGCAGGCACAGTTAACGAAAAGGTCGCCCTCGACAACCTTTCTATAACCCTTGAAGACGGTGATTTCGTAACAGTCATCGGCGGAAACGGAGCAGGAAAATCAACCATGCTTAACGCCATCGCCGGCACCTTCCCCGTCGATGAGGGCGCTATCACCATCGACGGCACTGATATAACCAAGCTTCCCGAACACAAACGCGCAAAATTTATCGGCAGAGTATTCCAAGACCCTATGACCGGAACTGCTGCAGATATGTGGATTGAAGAAAATATGGCAATCGCACTTCGCCGCGGAAAATCAAGAGGTCTTGGGTGGGCTATAAACGAAGATGACCGAAAGTTATATAAATCTATGCTCAAACGTCTCGATTTAGGACTTGAAGACCGTCTTTCGACCAAGGTTGGCCTTCTCTCTGGAGGACAACGTCAGGCTATTACGCTTCTTATGGCTTCTATGAATCATCCGAAGCTGCTTCTCCTTGATGAGCATACCGCCGCCCTTGACCCCAAAACAGCCGCCAAGGTACTTGCTATAACGAGGGAAATTGTAGAGGAAGAAAAACTCACAACCCTTATGATAACCCACAATATGAAAGATGCTATAGCCCACGGCAACCGTCTCATTATGATGAATGCCGGTAAAATCATTCTTGATGTTAAGGGCGAAGAAAAGTCAAAGCTCACGGTTGAAGACCTGCTTAAAATCTTTGCAAAATCGGGCTCTGACGGTGCCGCAAATGACCGAATGTTGCTTGTTTAACCGTTTTTTGATAAAATTGCTTAAAAAACAGGAAACAATTTCGTTAGATTTGACAATTAACAGATTGGCTTTAGTGTGCTAAAATAATAGAAACAAAATTTGTTTATAAATAATTGTTTATTTTAAAGAAAAGAGGAGATTTTTTATGAAATCAATGTTCAAAAAGGCATTTGCCGTAGTTCTCGCTGCAGCAATGCTCCTTTCCCTTGCCGCTTGCGGAAGCTACACCGCAGACAACACCGAATATGTAATCGGTGTTTCCGGACCCCTTACTGGTCCTGCTGCAGTTTACGGCGTAGCTGTTCAGAACTCTGCCCAGATGGCTATTGATGAAATCAATGCTGCTGGCGGTCTCGACGGTGTTAACTTCAAGCTTGTTGCTGTTGATGACAAGCACGACGCAACCAAAGTTGCCGCAAACTTCACCACTCTTATGGAGGGCGGAATGCAGGTATCTCTCGGAACTGTAACCACCGCTCCCGGTCTTGAATTCACAAAGCTTTCCAATGACGATAAGGTATTCTTCCTTACCCCTTCCGCTTCTGGCGACAAAATCCCCGAATTCGACAACGGCTTCCAGATGTGCTTTGCAGATGGCAACCAGGGCGCAGTTGCTGCTAACTTTGTAAACGGCCTCGGCCTTAACAAAATCGGTATCTTCTACAAATCTGACGACCCGTATTCTAAGGGCATCTTCGACCAGTTTAAGGCTAACTTAAACAAGGACATCGAAACCGTAGAAACCGTTTTCACCGCTGCTAACGAAACCGACTTCTCAGCTCAGATTACTCAGCTTAAGGATTGCGATTTCATCTTTATGCCCATCTACTATCAGCCCGCTTCTGTATTTATGACTCAGGCTAAGGGCGTAATCAAAAACAACGCTACATACTATGGTTGCGACGGCTTTGACGGTCTTGCAGGACAGATTGACCTTGCTACAATTCCTCAGGAAGTTTCAATGCTCTCTCACTTCGACTCTAACGCTAAGGAAGGCGCAGCTGCCGACTTCGTTAAGAAATACACCGACAAGTTCGGTGCAGAGACTCTCAACCAGTTTGGTGCTTCTGCTTATGACTGCGTATACGCAATCTACAATGCAATGAAAGAGCTTAAAGCGGCTGGCAAGGATATCCCTGTAACCATCACTGCTGAAGAGCTTTATAATCTCCTTGAAGACCACTTCACCGGCGACTTCTCTTACTCTGGTGTTACCGGTAACGACATCACTTGGGAAGACAACGGCTATGTAAACAAGGCTGCTGTTAAGTTCACCCTTAAAGAAGCAGATAAATAATTCTTTATAATTAAATTGCAAAAGCTATTAATTTGCCGGCGTGGTTTTCCGCTCCGGCAAATTGTCATAATTTATATAGGAAAATATTATGGAAATTATCGAAACAATTATCAACGGGTTCAGTCTTGGCGGAACCTATGCTATGATAGCCCTCGGCTATACAATGGTTTATGGTATAGCAAAAATGCTTAACTTCGCCCACGGCGATATAATTATGGTTGGCGGCTACACACTATATGTTACGCTCGCGGGTATGGGTAACCCTATTATGGGGCTCATTCTTGCCGTGCTTGTTTGTACACTCCTTGGTGTAACCGTAGAAAAGGTTGCGTATAAACCGCTTCGCGGAGCCTCTCCTCTCGCAGTGCTTATTACGGCAATCGGCGTGAGCTATCTGCTTCAGTCCTTGGCGCAGATAATCTTCACCTCTGCTCCCCGAATGGTTTATGTAGGCGGACAGGACGGCCTCGGATATGTCACTATAGGCGACCTCAAAATACAAACCCACATTATAATTACCTTGGTTTGCTCGGTTGTTATAATGGTTGTTCTCAGTCTGTTTGTTAAGTATACAAAAACAGGCCGCGCAATGATAGCCGTTTCAGAGGACAAAGGCGCCGCTCAACTTATGGGCATCAATGTCAATATGATTATTACCATCACCTTTGCAATAGGCTCGGCTCTTGCCGCATTTGCCGGCTTCTTTATGCTTATGAAGTCCCCAAGCCTCACTAACACATTGGGTGCTATGCCCGGCATCAAAGCCTTTACAGCAGCCGTTATCGGAGGTATAGGCTCTATCCCCGGTGCAATGCTTGGCGGACTCTTTATTGGTATGATTGAAACGGTAGCACAGGTTGTTCCTGGAATGGGTGCCTATACCATCGCAATTGAGTTTTTGGTACTTATAATAGTTCTCCTCGTTCGTCCCACAGGAATATTAGGCAAAAAGAGGAGGGAGAAGGTATAATGAAAACCAGAAAAAACGTGAAACCTACTCATTATATCAACTATGTAGTAATCACTGTTGCCGCAATCGTTCTTGGTATTCTCTCTCTTGTCGGAGCACTCCCCGCCTCTTACCAAATAATCCTTGAGAACATCGCAATCGCAATTACACTTGCCGTTTCTCTCAGTATGGTAGTAGGCTTCCTTGGAGAGTTGTCCCTCGGTCACGCCGGATTTATGTGCGTCGGCGCATATCTCGGCGGAAAGGTGGTATACGTCCTAAGCCCCTCAATCGGCGAAATTCCCGCCCTTCTTCTAGGCTTTGTTGTTGGAGGCATTCTTGCCGCAATATGCGGAATAATTATAGGCCTTCCTGCGCTCCGTCTTCGTGGAGACTATCTTGCTATCGTGACCCTTGCTTTTGGTGAAATTGTTTGGTCTCTGTTTATGAACAGTAGTGAAGAATCGTTCGGCGGTGCCCTTGGCATGCCGACAGTTCGTATAGATAAAGACTATCTTTTCATAATAGCTCTCGTAGTTGTTCTAATCTGCCTTGCAGTAACACAAAACTTAATTCGTTCTAAGCACGGACGCGCCATCACTTCAATCCGCGATAACGAAATCGCAGCCAAAGCAACCGGAATTAATGTTACAAAGTATAAACTTGCCGTATTTGCAATTTCTGCCTTTTTTGCTGGTGTTGCAGGCGTGTTACTTGCAAGTTCAAACTACACCGTACAAAGTCAGAAATTCAACTATAACTACTCTATTGAAATACTCGTTATGGTTGTGCTCGGCGGTATGGGTAACATCAACGGCTCTATTATTGCTGCCGCCCTTATTACCTTCCTTGACATCAAGCTCCAAACCGTACTTACAGGTGAGCTTGCCGTTATGCAGGATTTAGTATATGCATTAATCCTTATTGTTATTGTTATCTACAACAACGCACCGGGCCTTAAGGCTTTCCGCGAAAAATATAATTTCAAAAACCTTTTGGCTAAGGTTATAAAGGATAAAAACGACCCCTCTCACGCACGCGACGACGAGGCTAAGTGGGACCGTGTTCCCACCAAGATACAAATGGATGAGGTTCTGTCTGTAGATGTTCAGGTGAAATCTCCCTATACTCCCGACAAAGCAGAAAAGGGGGATAACTAATGAGTAAAATAGTTTTAAAAACCGAAAACCTCGGCATCTCTTTCGGCGGACTTAAAGCGGTGCAAAATCTCGACCTTGAAATCAAGGAGAAACAGCTTTACGGTCTTGTCGGCCCTAACGGCGCGGGTAAAACAACCGTATTCAACATGATTACGGGTGTTTATAAGCCCACAACGGGCAGGTTCTTGCTTGACGGTGAGGATTTAACAGGTAAAGGCCAAGAAGCAATCAACCATAAGGGTATTGCGAGAACTTTCCAGAACATCCGTCTTTTTAACAATATGACGGTTATCCGCAACGTCCTTGTCGGTCTTCACAATCAACCTGAGTTTAAATGTTCTATGGTTGAGAGCATTTTCCGCCTCCCTCGCCATTTCAAAACCGAAAAGGCTATGAGAGAGCGTGCAAAAGAAATTCTCCGCGTTGTAGGTCTTGAAGACGAAAGAAATAACCTTTCTTGTAATCTGCCCTACGGAAAACAGCGCAAGCTTGAAATTGCGCGTGCGCTCGCAACCAATCCAAAGCTTCTCTGCTTAGACGAGCCCGCCGCAGGTATGAACCCTAACGAAACGGCAGAGCTTATGGATATTGTTCGCCATATACGCGACCAGTTTAATGTCACTATTCTTCTTATCGAACACGATATGAAATTCGTATCAGGCCTTTGCGATGAAATAACCGTACTAAACTTTGGTACCGTTCTCGCGCAAGGTAAACCCGAGGTTGCGCTAAGTGACCCCGAAGTCATCAAAGCTTATATAGGAGGATAACGCTATGGCACTGCTTGAAGTTAAAGATTTAGAAGTTTACTATGGCGTCATCAACGCCCTTAAGGGAATAAGCTTTGAGGTTAACGAGGGCGAAATTGTCACCCTAATCGGCGCAAACGGCGCAGGTAAGACCACCACCATGCAATCGGTCATAGGCCTCATCCCTGCCCGTCACGGCTCGGTTATCTATGACGGACTCGACATCACTAAAATGCCCTGTCACAAAATTGTGCATTTAGGAATGTCTCAGGTTCCGGAAGGCAGACGTGTTTTCCAAGAGCTAACCGTTTACGAAAATCTCTTGATGGGAGCATACTCTCAGGGTAAAAAAGCAAACTTTAAAGAGGACATCGACCGCATATATGAGCGTTTTCCCCGTCTTGCCGAAAGAAAAAGTCAGATTGCCGGAACCCTTTCTGGCGGTGAACAACAGATGCTCGCTATGGGACGCGCCCTTATGAGCCACCCCAAGCTTTTAATGCTTGACGAGCCATCTATGGGGCTTTCCCCTCTGCTTGTTGACCAGGTGTTCGAAATCATCAAAGATATCAACAAGGATGGAACAACAATTCTTCTGGTCGAGCAAAATGCAGGCAAATCACTTGCTATCTCTGATAGGGCCTATGTGCTCGAAACAGGAAGCATCGTTCTCTCGGGAACAGGTGCCGAGCTTGCCGCCAGCGACAAGGTTAAAAAAGCCTATCTCGGCGGATAATTCTAAATTAAAAAGCGGAAGAACTTTTGGTTCTTCCGCTTTTATTTTTTTGTTGTATTATCTTTGAACTCTGCCCGAGCCGTCTCCGCCCGCAAGCTTTTCAACCTCAGAAACGGTTACACGGTTAAAGTCACCCTCGATAGAGTGCTTAAGTGCAGATGCAGCAACCGCAAATTCTACAGCAGCCTGTGTATCCTTGCCCGAAAGTAATGCGTAAATAAGTCCTGCGCCAAAGCTGTCTCCACCTCCGACACGATCGGTAATATGTAGGTGATACTCTTTCGAGAAGCAGTAGTTTTCGCCATCGTAAAGCATCGCAGCCCAGTCGTTATCACTTGCAGAAATTGAAGAACGAAGGGTTATCGCAACCTTTTCAAAGCCAAACTTATCAGCAAGCTGCTTTGCAACACTCTTATAACCCTCGTGATTGAGCTTTCCGCCGTAAATATCGGTGTCCTCAGCCTCAATTCCAAATACATCCTTTGCATCCTCTTCGTTAGAGATGCAAACATTAACATATTTACAAAGCTCAGTCATTGCCTTGTTTGCCTCAGCCCTTGTCCAAAGCTTTCCTCTATAGTTAAGGTCGCAAGAGATTTTAACTCCCTTTGCCTTTGCCGCAATACAAGCAGCTTTACAAATTTCAACAAGGTTTTCTCCAAGAGCTGGGGTGATTCCAGTGAAATGGAACCAATCTGCACCCTCGAAAATATCGTCCCAATCAAAGTCCGCAGTGGATGCGGTCTGTATAGAAGAATGTGCACGGTCGTAAATACATACAGAGCCACGCTGAGAAGCACCCTTCTCTAGATAATAAATTCCTACACGTTCACCGCCTCTTACGACATCGTCAGTATCAACCCCAAAATAACGAAGAGAGTTTACTGCAGCCTGACCTATAGCGTGAGAGGGAAGCTTTGTAACAAAAGCAGCGTCCATCCCAAAGTTTGCAAGGGAGACCGCAACGTTTGCTTCACCGCCGCCAAAAGTAGCTTGCATCTGGTCGTTCTGGAAGAAACGGTAATATCCGTTAGGGGCGAGACGGAGCATAATTTCACCGAAAGTAACTATTCTTTTCATATATAACACCTCAGATAAAATTTTGTTTTGATTATACACTAGATTTCTCAAAATGTCTACCCTAATTTAACCTATTGACTAATTTATTGAAAACAGTTAAAATATATATATAAAATTTTTTAGGAGAATAACTATGGCAGAAAACAAAGAACTCGAATACAACCCCGATATTATATCCTTAACCGATGACGAGGGTAAAGAATACACCTTTGAAGTCCTCGACGCTATTGAATCAGACGAAGGTAGATATCTTGCTATGCTACCTATCTACGATGACCCGAAGCAATCACTTGACGACAGTGGTGAGCTTGTTATCGTTAAAGTTGGTGAAGAAAACGGAGAAGAATATCTCTTCCCTATAGAAGACGATGAAGAGTATGAGTTTGTTGCAGATGCCTTTATCGAACGCCTTCAAGACCTCTATGAAATTAACGAGGAAGACGAATAATTTAAACCAAATAACCTAAAATATTACTGTCCTGCCCTGTACGCGAACGGTTGCATTTATAACCCTACAACCATATTTTTGGGAGCTCGGCTCTTTCGGCGGGTGTGCAGGCCTCCCGCTTCATGCGGACGTTGGAAGCCCGAAACCGATAGGAGAGCACCCACCTGCTTTAATTGCAGGTTATCAATTGCCCGATACGGCAGGGTGGGCAAATAAAAAAAGAAAAAGCACGGATTTAAAATCCGTGCTTTTATTTATTTCTTAGTGTAGGTTGTTCCTGTTGTGTTCATTGTGAAAGAGCCATCAGAAAGTGTAACCTCATCAACTGTGCCGTCAGCAAGTTCAACAGCCGCGCCTGTTGCGGTAGGATACCATATGCCCATCTCTGTTCCTGAAAGAGAGAATTTTCCGTTGTCTGCAAATTCTGCTGTGTTTTCACCTGTTTCGTCAGCCCACTTCTCGGTTAAGAAAATATAATAATTTCCTATCGCTTTACCCTTATCAGTCGCAAGCGCAGACTCATCAATAAAAAGTTCGTTATGCTCTGAAGGCTTATAATCACCTTCTGTTCCCTCAACACGAATAAGCATTAAGCCGCCGCCAACAATTTGATAATGTTTTTTGCTAAGCAGGTCTTTTGTTCCCATAAAGGAAACTACAGTCTTGTCAGCAGAAACCTCATATTTCGTACCATAATCTTCACTTGTTGTAAAAAGCTTAAATCCGTTAGCGTTAAACTCCAAGTATTGCTCAGTATTAAGAGGTCCTACCCATTTCTTCTGTATGTCTACCTGTTCAGAAACGGTCGGTTCTGCCGAAACTGTAAGGTCTTCTAATGCAACTGTAACATTTCCAAACGCACCCATCTTAAGCTCTACGCCGTCGGTTTTTGCGACACAAGGAAATGTGGCGATTTTATATCCGTTTTTAGCATAGGCGGTAACAGTGCTGTCAGAAGCATTTATTTTAAACGCTCCTGCATCAACTGATGCGGCAGTCCACCAACCATCAAAATTAGCAATATTTACAGCCTGAGTACCGTCTGAATTATTATCGTTAGACGAAGCCTCTCCACCGCCACATGCAGTAAGCAAACCGCACATAAGGCAAAGAGAAAGAAGAACAGCAAATAACTTTTTCATTTTATTACCTCTCGTTTCAACTATGTTTTTGGAGTTCATATTAAACACCTCAGTAAAATTATATCATACCTTATATCAATAATCAATAAACATTTTACTAAAAACGGCACCACTTTTATGAGGTGCCGTTTAAAACTATTTTTCTCTTAGCAAACACCCTGAGCAATCATTGCCTCTGCAACCTTTTCGAAGCCCGCGATGTTAGCGCCTGCAACAAGGTCGCCCTCCATACCATACTTCTTAGCAGCCGAAGCCGAAGCCTCAAAGATGTTCTTCATAATCTGCTTGAGCTTCGCATCAACCTCTTCTGCGGTCCAGCTATAGCGCATAGAGTTCTGGCTCATCTCAAGACCCGAAACTGCAACACCGCCGGCGTTAACCGCCTTGGACGGAGCAATAACAACACCCGCTTCCTTAAGGTAAGCCACAGCCTCCGCTGTTGTAGGCATGTTAGCAACCTCAACGTAATACTTAACGCCGTTAGCAACGATGTTTTTAGCGTCCTCAATGCCAACCTCGTTCTGTGTAGCGCAGGGCATAACAACATCAACCTTTGTATCCCAAGGACGCTGGCCCTTGAAGAAGGGAACGCCGAACTTCTCAGCATAATCTTCAACCTTATCTCTGCCGGTTGCTCTCATCTCAAGCATAAAACTAATCTTTTCTTCGGTAGAAATGCCGTTTTCATCATATATGTATCCGTCAGGACCCGAAATAGTAACAACCTTGCCGCCGAGCTCGTTAATCTTCTTTACGGTGCCCCAGGCAACATTACCAAAACCTGATACAGCAAAGGTCTTGCCTTTAATATTATCTCCGAAAGAAGCGAGCATATTTTCAACATAATAAACTGCACCAAAACCGGTTGCTTCTGGACGGATTAGAGAGCCGCCGTAAGAAATACCTTTGCCGGTAAGAACGCCGGTAAATTCGTTGCGAAGGCGCTTATACTGACCGTAAAGATATCCAATCTCACGAGCGCCAACTCCGATATCTCCTGCAGGAACGTCGGTGTTTGCGCCGATGTGACGCTCAAGCTCGGTCATAAAGCTTTGGCAGAAACGCATAACCTCTCCGTCAGACTTTCCTCTGGGGTCGAAATCAGAACCACCTTTGCCCCCGCCCATAGGGAGAGAGGTGAGACTGTTCTTAAAGGTCTGCTCAAAGCCTAAAAACTTCATAATTGAGGCATTTACTGAGGGATGGAAACGAAGACCTCCCTTGTATGGACCAATCGCAGAGTTAAACTGAACTCTAAAACCGCGGTTAACCTGAACATTACCCCTATCATCAACCCAGGGAACGCGGAAAGAAATCATACGTTCAGGCTCAACCATGCGTTCAATTACGCCTGTCTTTTCGAACTTGGGGTCTTGCTCAACAACAGGCTCCAAAGATTCAAGAACCTCTAAAACGGCCTGAAGGAACTCAGACTCGCCGGCATTACGCTGCTCTACTTGTGCATAAACCTTTTTTAAATACTCGTTTTTTAACATAATTGCTTCCTCCTATAAAAGCAAGATATTTTAATACACTAAAGTAATATAATATATGTTAAACTTTTATACCCGTTTTGTCAATAGCGATAAGCACAAAAAAATGGCAAAATTTTTTTATTTTTTAACTTTTTGTTTCGTCAAAATGTACAGATGTTTTTCTCTCGCGTACAATTCTACACTTTTTGTTGCAAAACAAAGAAAATCGTTGTTGCAATATCAGTAGTCTATAAAGTATAATATGAAAAAACAAGTTTATTATATTCGGAGACAAAAAATGAATCTTGCAGATTTTGAAACCTTGCAAAAAATACTGCGCTCAGAGGGTTTTTCAACCAAAAAGTCCTTGGGCCAAAATTTTCTAGTCGACCCTACCGTCTGTCCTGCTATGGCAGCTGCAGCCTGCGATAAGAACACAGGCGTCCTCGAAATCGGTCCGGGCGCAGGTGTTCTCACGGCAGAACTTTCGGATGTCGCAAAGCGGGTTGTTACTATTGAACTTGATGAAAGGCTAAAGCCTGTGCTCAAAAAAACCCTTGCAGACAAAAATAACGTTGAAATCATATTCGGCGACGCTATGAAAATTGACCTTGCCAAATTAATTAACGAAAAATTTTCTGACTGCGATAAGGTTGCCGTCTGTGCAAACCTACCCTACTATATAACCTCTCCCATAATTATGCATCTGCTTGAAAGCCGTCTTCCAATCGATAATATAACCGTTATGGTGCAAAAAGAGGCGGCCCAGCGTCTTTGCGCAGAGGTGGGGAGCCGAGAGGCCGGTGCAGTCACCGTTGCGGTAAACTACTATGCAAAGGGTGAAATTCTTTTCGGTGTTCCAAGCGAATCTTTTTTGCCTCCCCCAAAGGTCGACAGCGCCGTTATAAAGCTTTCGGTGAGAACTTCACCCGAAATAACCCTTTCGGACGAGAAAAAGTTTTTCTCTTTTGTTAAAGCCTGCTTTGCTCAGCGCCGCAAAACCCTCGTAAACACCGTTTCTTCTTCAATGGCTGTAAGCAAACAGCTTATAAAAGAAGCCCTTAATGCCTCAGGCCTTAAGGAAACCGCCCGCAGCGAAGAGCTTTCTATGTCCGAACTTGCAAATGTTTTTGAATATATTTTTAAAGGAGAAAAAAATGGCAATTAAAGAAGACCGAATTGAATATAAGCGTCACGGACACAAGGTAAATATCAAATCTTACGCCGCCAAAACAACAACTCGCCATTGGCACCCTACCTACGAGCTCGAGTTTATTTCCTCCGGTGAGGGCGACCTTCTCATAAACGGAAAGCGTCACGATTTTCGTCGCGGCTGCATCTATCTTCTTCGCCTTAAGGATTATCACGAAAGAAGCCTCTCCCACTCGGGCTCCGTACACAAAATTCAAATTCCCGACCAATGTATGCCCAAATCGTTTTTACGCTTTTTAATAAGCTATAAGGGCAATCTAATAACCTACCTTGACGATTATACTGCCCTGCAAATCGAAAATCTGTACCTGCTTCTTATGTCTTGTAAGGGCAACAATGCCGATACGGATTATCTTAAAAAATCAATAATAAACGTAATCTATCTTCTCTTTTTAGGCTCTCTTAAGGCAAATCCGGCCGATTATGTTAAAGGCTCTCACGAAAAGGTGCTCGACGCGCAGCTTTATATGAAAGACCATCTTCGCGAGCGCATTTCGGTTTCAGATATTGCGTCTGCCGTCGGTATGAACAAGAACTATCTCGGTGAAATTTTCAAAAAAGAAGTAGGTGTGTCGCTATATGCCTATCTTAAGCAGGTACGTCTTGAAGAGGCTCATCGTCTTGCTCTTACGACCCGTTTAAAAAGCCAGGAGCTTTGCGATGCCGTAGGCTACTCGTCATATTCAAACTTCCTGCGCGACTTTAAAGAAGCATACGGTATGTCCCCCCTACAGCTTCGCAAAAACGAAACAACTAAATAACAACTATCATATTTTATGCTCAATAACGCCTCCCGAACCCGTTCGGGAGGCGTCTCTTTTAAAAACTCACAAATATTTTCGATTTCATATGCTAAACAAGTTGATATTTTTGGTGTTTTTAAGTATAATAAAATAAATATATACTTTTGATGGGAGGAATTGTTTTGGATTGCAAACAGTTCTGGGAAAATATTGCCTCGAAAAAAATCGCTATGCTTGGTATCGGTGTCAGCAATACTCCCCTTATTATGAACTTTCTTTCAAAGGGTGCGCGTGTGTATGCCTGTGACCGACGCGAACGCGCCCAAATAGGCGAGCTTGCCGACCGCCTTGAAGAAGCGGGGGCCGAGCTTCGTCTTGGCGACAACTATCTCGAAAACCTTGAGGTCGACATAATTTTCAGAACCCCTGGTATGAGCTTCTACCTCCCCGAGCTTACTGCTGCTCGCAAAAAAGGTATTGCCGTAACGAGCGAGATGGAGGTTTTTTTCGACCTCTGTCCGGCTACAATATTTGCCGTAACGGGCTCTGACGGAAAAACCACAACTACAACCCTTATTGCCGAAATGCTTAAAAAGCAAGGCAAAACCGTACATGTCGGAGGAAATATCGGAACTCCGCTTCTCCCAATTATTGACCAAATTAAACCTGAGGATTTCGTGGTGGTCGAGCTCTCCTCCTTCCAGCTTATATCTATGAGAAAAAGCCCCGATGTTGCGGTCGTCACCAATGTTGCACCCAACCACCTTGACATCCATAAGGATATGGACGAATATGTTGAGGCGAAGAAAAACATCATTCTTCACCAAAACGCCTTCTCTCGCACCGTCCTCAACTACGACAACGAGATAACCGACGGCTTCCGCGACTATGTTCGCGGCCAGTCTCTCGGCTTCAGTATGGAAAGACGGGTTAAAAACGGCGCTTGGCTCGACACCGAGGGTACGCTCCATATGTCCTATAGAGGTATCGATGCCCCCATTATGAGCAAAAAGGATATTACGATTTTGGGCGACCACAATGTTGAAAACTATCTCACGGCTATTGCTGCCGTTTGGGGATATGTCAGCGCCGAAAACATACGGGCTGTTGCCAAAGAATTCAAGGGTGTCGAGCACCGTATAGAGTTCGTACGCGAGGTCGGTGGAGTTAAATATTATAACGATTCTATCGCTTCAAGCCCCACAAGAACTATTGCGGGACTTAAGGCCTTCGACCAAAAGGTTATTCTTATTGCAGGCGGCTACGACAAGCACATTCCGTTCGAGCCTATGTCTCCGTATATCACCTCAAAGGTAAAGCTTCTTCTCCTTTCGGGTCCAACCGCCGAGGCTATTGAAAATGCTGTTAAAGCGGACCCCGACTATAGAGAAAACTGCCCCGAAATAATACACGTCTCTTCTCTTGAACAAGCCATAACGGTTGCCCACGAAAAAGCCGTATCGGGTGA
Source organism: Clostridia bacterium (assembly GCA_017630985.1). Lineage (GTDB taxonomy): Bacteria > Bacillota > Clostridia > Oscillospirales > Acutalibacteraceae > SFWF01. Next base: position 22,615 of record JAGBUC010000033.1, on the reverse strand, counting down.
TATCGTAACCCTGTCACCCGCCTGTGCATCCTTTGATGCCTTCCCCAACTTTGCCGCAAGAGGTAAATTCTTTAAAGAAAAGGTTATGGAGCTTAAATGAATTTAAAAGAACTCACCGCAAGTCTTACAAACGCGGTCTCGGTAGGGCATCTGCGCTCTGCTTCCGATATCGCAAAACAAGAGCTTTCCCGATATGCTGAGGTTTCCGACTTCGGCGCAATCGGTATTATAGGAAAAATAAGTAATTCTGCCGACAAAACAATTATGCTCGAAGCGCATATAGACGAGGTTGGCTTTATTGTCACCCACGTTTTTGAAAGCGGTTTCCTAAAGGTTGCCGCCGTAGGCGGAAACGATGGCAGACTTTTGCCTGCAACACCTATAACAGTTCACGGCAAATCCGATATCCCCGCCGTCTTTATCTCAACTCCGCCCCACCTCGCAAAAAAGACCGACGAGGCAAAAAGCGCCGACGAAATATATCTTGATACAGGTCTTGGGAATGCGGTGTGCGGCATTGTATCGGCGGGTGATTTTGCAACCTACAGAAACTCCTTCAAATCTCTTTCAGGCGGTACGGTTTGCTCAAAATCTCTTGACGACCGTGCAGGCGTTGCCTGTCTTATAGAGGTTGCAAAGCGAATTCATGATAAACCGCTTGACTGTAACGTAATATTCTGCCTTTCCGAACAGGAAGAGCTTGGAACACGCGGCGCGCGTACTGCCGCTTTCTCGCTCGACTGCGACGAGGCTATAGCAATCGACGTCAGCTTCGGTGATGCACCCGACATTCCTGCAACAAAATGCGGTAAGCTTTCTAAAGGTGCTATGATTGGCATTTCTCCGGTGCTCGACCGCAGAATATCAACAAAACTTTTGTCTCTTGCAAAGGGAAATGATATCCCCTATCAAACCGAGGTTATGGGCGGAGCAACAAGTACCGACGCAGATGTTATTTCCATCTCGCGCACAGGCATCCCCTCCGGCCTTGTTTCAATACCTCTTCGCAATATGCACTCTCAGTGTGAGGTTGCCGATATGAGCGACCTTGAAAGTGTTGTAAATCTTCTTGAGGCATATATTCTGTCGGGGGGTGCGCTTTAAAATGAGAGAACTTTTAAAAACCCTTTGCTCCCTTTCTGCCGTATCGGGAAGTGAGAGTGAACTGCGAGATTTTATTATAAAAGAGGTCTCGCCCTTTGCCGAATGCACGGTTGACAAGCTCGGCAATATCATCTGTTTTAAAAAAGGCAAAAGTCCCGCCTCTAAAAAGGTTATGGTCGACGCGCATATCGACGAGGTCGGCATAATCGCAACCTCCTTTACTGCCGACGGATTTGTTAAATTCCAAACTGTCGGCGGAATCGACCCCGCCGTAATGCTCTGTCGCTCGGTAATATTCGAGAACGGTACAAGAGGGGTTGTCGGGCTAAAGCCTGTTCATTTATCCAAGGCGGACGAGCGCAAGAAGCTACCCGACTTAGACAGTCTGTATATCGACATCGGGGTGGCTTGTGAAGAAGATGCAGAAAAGCTTATAAGTGTTGGCGATACCGCCGTCTTCGAAAGTGAGTTCGAGCTTCTCGGAGAAAACAATGTCAAGGCAAAGGCTCTTGACGACCGCGCGGGTGTTTCCTGTCTTATTTCTCTTTTAAAAGACGAATCTGAATATGATTTCTATGCCACCTTTACGGCAGGCGAGGAGGTCGGCTGCCGAGGCGCACGGACTGCCGCATTCGGTCTTTCTCCCGACTGCGCAATCGTTCTTGAGGCGACTACCGCCGCCGATTTAGAGGGGGTGCCTGAGGAAAACAAGGTTTGCTGTCTTGGGAAAGGTCCTGCCATCTCCTTTATGGATAAATCTACCTTATATGACCGCCGCCTTTATGACGCCGCAATAAACAGCGGTCTTTTATGTCAGCCCAAATCGGCTGTTGCCGGCGGTAATAATTCGGGCGCGATACACCTTTCAAAAGACGGTGTTCCCACCCTTTCAATCTCTCTGCCCTGCAGATATATCCATTCGCCCTCATCGGTCGCAAGTCTCCTGGACCTTGAGGCAATGAGAGTTCTTGCAAAAGAGATGCTTAAAAAGGCAGCATCTGGCGAGATAATATGATAACTCTCTCAAACAGTTTAGAAGGCTTTTATGCCAAAAAGGTGTCCCTTGCCCAGATTCTTTGTCTTAAATCGGCATTTGACGGCTCAAAGCTCGAATCTGAAGTTTGGCTTCAAAAAGAAAACGGAGAGGTTCACTCGGCTATTGCCCGTCACGGCGGCAGACTTTATATCGCCTCGGACAGCCATTATCCCGAGGAGCTTAAAAACTTTATAAGTGTTGTCTGCTGTGCCGAAATATTTACTGAGAAATCAACTGCGGAGATACTAGACCTTGATATTAAACAAGAATTTAATGTTTTGCATATGTTAAAGGACGAAGAGCCTTTGCCTTTTTCTTCAAACAATGGTCTCTCTGAGCTTTATTCTGCTCTGTCATCAGGAATTGACGGGGATGTTTTTCTCCCCTCTTTTGATATTTTTGCACCCGACGTTTCCCACCGCATACGGCACGGCGCGGCGGTCGCTCTAGCAGAAGAATTTGGCGGAGCACTCGCCTTTAAGTCCCAAAATGCCGCTGTTATAAACGGTATCGCGGTTAAGAAAGATTCGCGTCAAAGAGGTTTTGGAAGTCTGCTTCTAAACCGCCTTATAGCCCATCTTCACGGAGACGTTTTCGCTTGTACAAGCGACGAAAACAACAATTTTTACATTAAAAACGGCTTTGTTTTAATCGACTCTGCCGTAATAACAAACCCTTAGGTGATAAAATGCAAGATTTTTTTAACATTAACCCCTCTCTGCTCTGTCTCGACCGAGAGGCGCGAAAACTATGTAAAGAGCCCTTTGAGGAAATTGAAAAAATAACTATGCACAATCAGCACAAGGTGCTGTCGGCATTTATAAATAACGGTGTCAGCGAGGCTCATCTAGGCGGTTCTACCGGCTATGGCTATGACGACCGAGGCAGAGACACCTTGGAAAAGGTTTTTGCAGAATCTGTCGGCGCAGAGGACTCTCTTATCCGCCACAATTTCGTTTCGGGCACACACACCTTGTCGGTAATGCTTTTCGGCGTACTCCGTCCGGGAGACACTGTGCTTTGTCTTACGGGCAGACCCTACGATACTCTTATTGGCGTTCTTGGAATTGACGGTCACTCTGACGGCTCGCTTAAAGATTTCGGAATTCATTACGAACAGGTTGAACTGGACAAAAACGGTGAGCCCGACCAACAGGAAATAAGAAAAAGACTTTCAGAAAAAAGCTATAAGGTTGCCTACATACAGCGCTCACGCGGATACAGTCTGCGCCCCTCACTCACAGTACAAAAAATCAAAGAGCTTTGCGATATTGTTAAATCCGTCTCCCCAAACACTTTAATACTTGTCGACAACTGTTATGGCGAGTTTGTCGACAAAATCGAGCCGACAAGCGTCGGTGCCGACCTTGTTGCAGGCTCTCTTATTAAAAATCCTGGCGGCGGAATTGCCCGTACGGGAGGATATATTGCCGGCAAGCACGACCTTATAGAAAGTTGCGGATATCGTCTTACCTGCGCGGGTGTCGGCAGAGAGGTTGGAGCCTCTCTCGGAGTTAACCGCGAGCTTTATATGGGACTTTTTGCCGCGCCTCACACGGTAGGCGAGGCTCTTAAAACCGCAACCTATGCGGGAGCGCTCTTCGGTCTTCTCGGTTTTGAGTCTACGCCAGCGTATAATGCAAAACGCGCCGATATTATTGAAAGTGTGCTTCTTGGCACAGAGGAAGCCCTTATCGCATTCTGTCAGGGTATGCAAAAGGGTGCCCCTGTCGATTCCTTTGTAACCCCTGAGCCTTGGGATATGCCCGGCTATGATGACAAGGTTATTATGGCGGCAGGTGCTTTTACCCTCGGCGCCTCTATCGAACTGTCAGCCGACGCACCTCTTCGCGAGCCCTATGCAGCTTGGCTTCAGGGAGGACTCAATTTCCACAGCGGTCAGGCGGGGGTTCTGCTTGCCGCCCAAAGTATGCTTGAAAAAGGCATAATAAAATTATAATTCGGAGTTTTTTATGGAAAAAATATCAGGACACAAGGCCTTCTCCATCCACGCTCTTCCGGACGGACTTATTTTCCCATATCTTATAGAGAAAATAGAAGAAGAAAACCAATACCGCATAGGCTATAAAATGGTTTCCTTCTCTACGGGAAAAATCTCAAATGTTACAAAAAGTATCTTTATGCTCACAAAGTTTGGCTCGGAATATGCTTCTTTTATCGGAAAAATCAAAAACTATTTGACCTGCTTCAGTATTCTTATGGAGAACGGTCAGACCTTTGTTGTTGAAAAGGACGGCACTTCCACCCTCTTTAGCGGTGCTGACGAAATCTGGAGCGGAAAACTGCTTTATAAAAACACCGCGCCCGGCGGAATTGCCGCCGCGTCGGGCAGTCTTTGGGTGTCCTATCCCGAGCACAATGTCCTTGTAAGATATAACCTAAAAACTCTTAGAGAAGAGCTTCGAATCGGCGGAAACCACTCTCCCTTTGTCCAGACCGAAGGCATTTTCCCTGCGGGAAGCAAACTCTTTGTCTGCAACACGGGTTCTAACTCCATCTGGAAAGTGGATACTACAAACTACATAACCGAGCTTTATTATAAGTTTGACGAGCCGGTATACGACTATAAATTTATAAACAAGTATGAAATCGTGTCGCTAGAATCGGGAATATATCTTCTTTAGCTAATCCTTTTCTATCATCAGAAGTCTATTATATTTGCAAACCCTCTCGCTTCGGCAGGGAGCACCCGTTTTTATCTGACCTGAGGCTGTTCCGACTGCAAGGTCTGCAATAAAACTGTCCTCCGTGTCGCCCGAACGGTGCGAAATAACCGTAGTATAACCGTTTTCTTGCGCCATTTTTATAACCTTTAGCGTCTCGCTCAGCGTTCCTATCTGGTTTGGCTTTATAAGAATTGAATTTGCAGCTTTTAAGGATATGCCCTTTTCAAGCCTCTTTACATTGGTAACAAAAAGGTCGTCTCCCACAAGCTGTATTTTTTTGCCCAATTGCTCCGTAAGACTTGTAAAGCCTTCAAAATCATTTTCCGAAAGACCGTCTTCTATAGAGGCTATCGGATATTTTTCGCAAAACCTGACCCATCGTTCTATCATACCGTCGCGGTCAAGCTTAATATCCCTTTTGGGCATGCGGTAAATGCCGCTTTTATCCTGCCACTCGCTTGCCGCCACATCAAGACAGATTTTCACCCGTTCGGTGCCGTATGACGCCATCTCTATCGCTTCAATAATAAGCTCTATTGCCTCCTCATCGGAAGAGAGGTTTGGTGCGAAGCCTCCCTCGTCACCGACCGCCGTAGCCTTTCCCGACCTTTTTAAAATTTCCTTAAGCTTCATATAAATATCGGTGCACATTTCCATGCTTTCTTCAAAGCTCGACGGTTTTACAGGCTGTATCATAAACTCCTGAATGTCGACATTGTTTGAGGCGTGGGCTCCGCCGTTTTAAATATTCATCATAGGCCGTGGCATAACAGGCGGCTCGCTTCCCCCTGCAAAATATCGCCAAAGCGGAATTTGTCTCTCGTCTGCGGTTGCCTTTGCCGCCGCAACCGACACGCCAAGAATGGCATTAGCGCCGAGACGCGACTTATTTTCGGTGCCGTCAAGCTCGAGCATAATTTTGTCAATCTCATCCCCGTCTTCAGACTCTTTTCCAATGACTGCGGGAGCAATCAAAGAATTAACATTTTCAACCGCACGCCTTACCCCCTTGCCCGAAAGACGAAGACCCATATCGCGAAGCTCAACCGCCTCAAAACTGCCCGTAGATGCGCCGGACGGCACAATCGTCAGACCCTCACCGCCCTTTTCGGTTACTACCCTTACGGCGACGGTTGGATTCCCGCGAGAATCGTAAAGCTCATATGCCTTAATCATTGCTATTTTGCTCATTAAACCACTCCTTTTACTGTTATTTTTAACCGCTTTTTCCATTTTATTACCTGCAAAATTTTTTCTTCTATTTTTCCGTAATATATGATATAATATATCTTGTATATTTGTGTCTTATCGGAGGTTGCCTTTATGGCTTTTGAAAACAACAACGAAAACGGCCTTGAAAAAGGCAATAATATAATTGCGGGAAGAAACCCCGTTCTAGAAGCTATTCGCTCTGGCAGAGAAATCGACCGTCTGCTTGTTGTTCACTCGGCAGGAGGATGGGCGGCTCCGATTATCGCAAAATGCAGCGAAAAAGGAATTCTTATTAAAGAAGTTTCTGCCCAGAAGCTCGACTATCTGACGGGCGGCTCAAACCATCAGGGCGTTGCCGTCATGATTGCAACCCAAAAATATTACGAGGTCTCTGACATTCTGTCCTACGCAGAAGAAAAGGGTGAAAAGCCTTTTATTATCATCTGCGATGAAATAGAAGACCCACATAACCTCGGCGCCATTATCCGCACCGCAGAAGCGGCGGGTGCTCACGGAATTATAATTCCAAAAAGAAGAAGCGCCTCCCTTAATGTAACTGTTGCAAAAACCTCATGCGGCGCCCTTGAATATATGAGAGTTGCGCGAGTTACCAACATTTCAAACGAGATTGAGGCTCTTAAGGAAAAGGGTGTCTGGGTTTTCGGCGCCGATATGGACGGAGACGACTATTCTAAAACAGATTTTGATATTCCTTGTGCCATCGTCATCGGAAACGAGGGCAAGGGAATAGGCCGCTTGGTTGCAAAAAACTGCGACGCTATCATAAGTCTTCCAATGAAGGGACAAATAAATTCTTTAAACGCTTCAGTTGCGGCCGGCATTTTAATGTATGCTGTCGTAAAAAGCAGAGGCGGAAAATAAAAATTCGATGCAACATATTAGAGTTGCAATGCTATGTATAAAGAAAGGGTGAAAGGTATGAAGCCAACATCAGAAAGCAACGAAAACTTAAACAAAGCCGAGCAAAACGGGTTTGATTCTTTTGTCTTTCCCTTTATAACCAACGAAGAAAGCTCCATAAAGGCTTCTCCTAAAACACCGCCTAAGCATATAAAAACTGCATCCTCAACCGCAAGTCCTCTTGACCTTATTAAAAAAAGCGTAAAGGAAAATGCCAAAAGTATTTCCAAGGAAAACGAGCCCGACGACGAGCAAAAGCTCATTAAAATGGCAGAAAACATAAATCGCCAGCAAAAGCCCACTAAGCCTAAGCGTCAAGAAAGTCTTCTGGCAAAATGTATGCCATATATATACGATGAAAAAGGTGTAAGCCAGGTCGACGATAAGCCAGACTATACCCTTGAAAGCGTCGAAGATATTATTGAGGCTGCCGAGAAACGCGCAAACCAGAAAATTGCAAGAATGTACAACCTTAAAAAATCTGAGGTTGAAGAGATAGGTTCTGAAAAAGCTCACTCCGCCACCGCAGAGGAGCCAAAACCCCGTCTTCGTTCGCAAAATACATCTATTAAAAACGCCGTTAAGATAGGCGAGCCAGCAAGGTCTACAAGCCTTTTTGATACGGTGTCAATTCCCAAGATAACCGACACGCTTTTCGACGATTTCAGTGCTAGGCGCACCGATGTTGTCGAGGACGAATCTACAATTACGACCTATTCCGAGATTTCCAAACAGCGCGCATCTTCCGACAACTCTCAAACGCGTATTATCCCCGACCTGAAGCCGGAAGCTCATACTGAAGAAATTTATGAAGATATTTTAAGTCACACCCGCCCCGTAAATGTAAAAGATGTGCCCTCGGTAAGCAAGGAGACCTTCATCACTCCTCCAGAGCCCGAGCCTTTTGTAAAGGTTGATGATTTTAAAGGCGCAGACGACATTTCACGCGTTGGCTCTGCTCTAAAGCTTGACTTGGTCCTTTCAAAAACAAAGCTTATTGCTACGGCAGTTTTCGCCCTTGCGGCAGTGCTTATGCATATCCCCTACATAAAGGATTTCTTCGCCGCAAGTCCACTTGTGCCCACAATTGTTTCTCTTTGCGCTTTTGCCTCAGCAACTCTTGTCAATATCGATATTTTTAAGTCGTTTAAAACTGCATTTACAATTGAAGCTAAAATTGAGTTCCCTCTGGCGTTCGCGGTCGGTTTTTGCTCTGTATTTTTCATTTTTGGAATTATTGAAGGAAGCTATCCCAGCGATATTGCCATTCTTCCTATAGCTTCACTTCTCATTTATAACTATTGCGCATACAGGCGTAATTTGTCAGTATTTGGCAACTTTAAACTAGTTGCCTCAAGAAAGGAAAAAACTGCCGTCACACTTATAAACGACCAGTCGACCACCGCCTCCATGGCACGTTCCTCTATTGAGGGCGAGGTGCTTGCCGCAGGAAACCGCCAAACAGACGAAGTTGGAGACTTCCTTAAGAACACCCTTAGCGAGCGCGCCTTCGGCGGCAAGCTTAATGTCCTTGTTGCCGTAAATATTGTTGTCTCGGTTGCGATTGGCCTTATGATAGGCATAAGCTACGCTTCGTTCTCTGATGCCCTGTCTGCCGTTTCTGTTGTGCTGACCTTTGGCGCCGCGCCCACCCTCTTTATTTCGGAAATGCTTCCTTTCCCGAGCTTTGCTGAAAAACTTCTTAAAAGAGGTGCCGCTCTTTGCAGCAGATACTCTGCCGAAAAAATTGAGCAAATCAATGCCGCTGTTATCACCTCGGCTCAGCTCTTTCCTGACGGTTGTATTAAGCTTTTCAACATTAACCCTTTAAGCGCAAACAATATTGACGAAACTATGACCCTAGCGGCTGCTGTTGCCGAAAAAGCAAATAGTCCGCTTTTCCCCGTTTTTTGCAAAATGCTGACCCCCGACACTGTGCTGGGCGAGGCAGACTCGGTTAAATATGAAGAAAATTTAGGCGTTTCAGGTTGGGTAGGCGACAACCACATTATGATAGGCAACCGTTCCTTAATGATTTCGCACGGCGTTCGCATTCCACCCCTTGAGGTCGACCGCAAAATTCTTCACAAGGGTTATTTCCCAATATATGTTGCTTGCGACCAACGTGCCTGCGCTCTGCTTACGGTTAAATACACCATTAGCAGAAGCGTTGAGGCTGAGCTTTTAAAACTTGCAAACAAGGGAGTAACCCTCCTTGTCGATAACTGCGACCCAAATCTTACCGAAGAGATGCTTTGCGATTACTATTCGCTGTATCCCGATATAATAAAAATTATGGACGCAAGCGGAACCCATAAATATCACTTAAAAACAGAGCCAACCGAAATCTGCTCTGCTCACGCCTTCCACAGAGGCTCCGCAATAAGCTATCTTTCTATTCTCTCCTCTTCTATGCGTCTTAAGTCCTTGACCGGTGTTCTATATGTTGTTCATATTATATGCACCGCTCTTCTCTGGCTTGTGTTCACAGGCGTTTCTCTCGGCGGTTCTATGACAATGATGAGTGCGGTTCTATGCCTGATGTGCGAGCTTATAAGTACAATTATCACAACAATTATTTTCTTTCTTGGCAAACCCTTTCATAATTAAATTTTGAAGGTGATTTTATTTTAAAAAGGACAGGAATTTCAAAGTTTGGTCCCGACATCTTAATATATCTTGCCTTTCTCGGTGTTTTTCTTCCCTTTCTGCTCACAGGGATTATAATTGCGGCTATCGGTATTTATCTGCTGATAAGTCCAAAAACGCGCCCGTCTGTTTTTTGCCATCGAGGCAGAGTAAGCTTCTTCATCTTTGTTCTCTATACAATAGTTGTGGCTTTGGTGCATAAAAACTATCTGGGAATTGCCTGTTCACTTGGCTTTTTCCTCATCGTCACCATAAGCTATTATGTAAGAAGCGTTATAACCGAAAGGGTTTTCGAGCACGGGCTCGATATTTGCTGCTATTGTGCAATTCCCATAGGCGTTGCGGCAATAATAGAAAAAGTTATTAACTCGGCAGACGATTCATACCGTTGTAAGCTTTGGTTTTTTAACGAAAACTATTTCTGCACAATTATGGCGGCGGTTATTATTATCTGCGCATTCAGGGCAACATCATACAAGAAATCTGTTGTAATATATTATGTATGCGCATTTTTTGCGGCAATTTCGATGTATCTGGGCGAGAGCATATTCGCTTTTGTAAACCTCTTTGTCGGAATATGTGTTATGCTTGTGCTTCGCCACAAGCACCTGACCCTTGCGGCATTTTTATTAATGGTTTGCTTCTGCCTTGTTATAATCTACTGTGTACCCGACCTTTTCCCACGTATTGCCGAATCTAATATCACTACCGACCGCAGAATTAGAATTTGGAACGAGGCAATGACCTTTATTAAGGAAAATCCGCTTTTTGGCAGAGGCTTTTTAAGCTATCACCAAATAACCGCTGCGGCACAGGGAGTATATAAAACACAGCACGCCCACAATTTCGCGCTTGAACCGCTTGTCAGCTTCGGCATTATCGGAAGTCTGCTTTTAATAGGCTTTATCTGGTCTTATTACGGCAAGGTTGCCGAATGTAAAGAGCTTTTAAGAAAAAATTGCGCAACCTCTTTAATCCTTGCCCTTTCAGCAGGAATGATGATTCATATGACAACCGATATGACAATTTTATGGATACAAACAGGTCTTCTTTTCGGTCTTATTCTCGGCGGTATCGGTGTCGATGAAAAGGCACTTAACAAAAGAATAAATGCCTGTGCTAATAAAAACTCTTCGAAAACGGAGGAATAATTATGGACAATAAAAAATTTTACATTACAACTGCCATAGCATATGCTTCAAGTAAGCCGCATATAGGCAACGCTTACGATATTGTGCTTGCAGATATGATAGCTCGCTATAAAAGATCAAAAGGCTTTGACGTGTATTTTATGACAGGCTCTGACGAGCACGGTCAAAAAATTGAAGAAAAGGCAAAACTTCAGGGAATTTCTCCAAAAGAATATGTAGATGCCGCTGCAGAGCAAATTCAATCGGTTTGGAAGAGTATGAACACCACTTTTGACAAGTTTATCCGCACTACCGATGCCGACCACGAGGCGGCCGTTTCTGCAATTTTCAAAAAGCTTTATAATCAGGGTGACATCTATAAAAGCGAATATGAGGGAAAATACTGTGTTCCTTGCGAATCATTTTTTACCGCAAGCCAGCTCGTCGACGGCAAATGCCCCGACTGTGGCCGTGATGTAAGCGACGCAAAAGAAGAAGCTTATTTCCTTAAACTTGGAAAATATCAAGACGCCCTCATGAAGCACATCGAGGAAAACCCCGATTTCATAAAGCCTGAATCCAGAAAAAACGAGATGATAAATAACTTCTTAAAGCCGGGTCTTTCCGACCTCTGCGTTTCAAGAAGCTCTTTCAAATGGGGTATTCCCGTCGAGTTTGATAACAAGCACGTAATTTATGTCTGGCTCGACGCCCTTTCAAACTATATTACAGGAATTGGCTATAACCCCGACGGCTCATCCGAACAGTATAAAAAATATTGGCCTGCCGACCTGCACGTTATCGGAAAGGATATTGTCCGTTTCCATACTATTTATTGGCCCATTATCCTTATGGCTTTAGGCGAGCCGCTTCCAAAGCAGGTGCTCGGTCACCCTTGGGTACTTGTAGGCGAGGATAAAATGAGTAAATCTAAAGGAAACACTATCTATGCCGACGAGCTTGCCGCCCGTTTTGGAACTGATGCCGTCAGATACTATCTGCTCTCGGAGGTTTCCTTTACCAACGACGGAAGTATAACCTACGAAAGTTTTATAAACAAATTCAACACCGACCTTGCCAATACCTACGGCAACCTTGTAAACCGCTCAATCGCAATGACTAACAAATATTTTGGCGGCAAGGTTTCTAAAAAGGACTATTCTAATACTTGCGATACCGAACTTGTTGAGGCTGTTAAAACTGCTGTTGCAGATTACACCTCTGCTATGGATTCATACCATAATGCAGACGCCTGCGAGGCAGTACTCACCCTTGCAAAACGCTGCAATAAGTATATCGACGAGACTATGCCTTGGGCACTTGCAAAGGATGAGGCTAAAAAGGACTATCTTGAGGGCGTTCTTTATAATCTCCTCGAGGCAATCCGTATTGTTGGCATTATGCTTTCTCCAATCGTTCCGGAATCTGCCGAGAAAATTGCATCTCAGCTTAACTGCGACTGTAAAGAAACTACCTTCGGTGCTTTAGATGCCTTTTCTGTCGGTGAAGCTTCCCCACTGTTTGCTCGCCTTGATGCCGAAAAGGTTCTTGCCGAGCTTGCTGCCGAGGCAGAGGCTGCAAAAAAACAAGAGCCTGAAAATGTTGCAAAAATTTCTGAAATTTCGATAGAAGATTTCTGCAAGGTCGAGCTTAAATCCGCCCTTATAAAAGAGTGTGAGCCCATTAAAAAGGCGAAAAAGCTTTTAAAGCTCACCCTCGACGACGGAAGCGGAAAGGACCGCACGGTTGCCTCTGGAATCGCAAACTACTATAAACCCGAAGATCTTATAGGAAAAACGGTTATTGTCGTTGCCAACCTAAAGCCTGCAACACTTTGCGGAGTGGAGTCCTGTGGAATGATTCTTGCTGCAGATGCGGGCGAGAACGATGTTAAGGTCGTCTTCCTTGAGGGCGTTCCTGCGGGGGCTAAGATAAGATAATGTATCCTGTTCCGTCTTTCCCTGCGCCAAAGGGAAGTATTATCGACTCTCATGCCCATTTTAACGATAAAAAATTCGACAGTTTTCGCGACGAGCTTCTGCTTAAAATGCACGACCTCGGAGTTTCGAAAATTATAAACTGCGGTTGCGATTTTGAAACTATCGACGAGTGTGTTGCGCTTAGCAATAACTACGATTTCTGTTATACCTCTGTGGGCTTTCACCCTGAAAACGTGCCCGACAGCGAAATTGATTTTGAACGTTTTAGAAATATTATCAAAAACAATAAAAAAATAGTCGCAATCGGTGAAACCGGTCTTGACTATTATTGGCGAGATGATAATAAGTCGGCGCAAAAAGCCGCTTTTCACACCCAGCTCGAAATTTCAAAAGAGTTCGACCTGCCTGTTATAATTCACGACCGCGATGCGCACGGCGACACCTTGGAAATACTTAAGGAGCACAAGCCAAAGGGCGTTGTTCACTGCTTTTCGGGTAGTTTAGAAATGGCAAAAGAGGTAATAAACCTCGGTATGTATATCGGTATCGGCGGCGTTTTAACCTTTAAAAATTCAATTAAATTAAAAGAGGTTGCGCGTGAAATCCCCCTCACGAAAATTTTGCTCGAAACCGATGCTCCTTATATGGCGCCCGAGCCATTTAGAGGTAAGATTAACCATTCGGCTCTTATAATTTATGTTGCTGAAAAACTTGCCGAAATTAAAAACCTTTCGGTCCAAGAAGTGCTTGAAGCCACCTCAAAAAATACTGAAATTCTTTTCAAATTTTAAAAATGTATACACTCCGCTAATCAGGAAATAATATTTTTGAAAGCGGGGTGAACTTAAATGAGCGAACAGAACAGAAATCACAATCAAAACAAAAACAACAGCAATCAGAATAATAACCAGAACAACAATCAAAACAAAAACAATAGCAACAACCAGAATAAAAAGGACGATAACAATAAACAGCAGTCCAACCAGAATAAAAACAATTATTAATTTTAAAGGGGGACGGTTTTCCGTCCCTTTTTATATTCTCTTAATTTCTTTTATTTGGTTGTCTAATAGAAAGGGATGTGAAAATGTCCAACGCCAGAAAATATTCTTCAGGAACGCTTCTTAAGAGATTTATTCCATACTATAAAAGTTATTTGCCAACCCTCATTTTTGATTTGTTTTGCGCATCCCTCACAACCGTCTGCGAAATCATTCTCCCTCTTATTATGCGCGAAATAACAAATGCAGGTGTCGGCGGAATGGCATCGGTCACGGTAGGATACATACTTCAAATCGGAATTCTTTATCTTGTTCTTCGAATTGTCGACTCGGCGGCCTATTATTATATGGCATATGTCGGTCACGTTATGGGAACAAAAATCGAAACTGATATGCGACGAGACGCCTATTCCCATCTGCAAGAGCTTTCCAACACCTATTTCAACAATACCAAGGTCGGACAGATTATGGGGCGGATTACAAACGACCTTTTCGACGTTACCGAATTTTCACACCACTGCCCCGAAGAATTTTTTATTGCTGGAATTAAAGGGATAGTTTCGTTTATCATTCTGCTTAATATCAACGTCCCGCTTACCCTTATCATATTTGTTATAATTCCGCTAATGATTGTCATTTGCAGAAGCATAAATAAAAAAATGCGCGAAACCTTTAGAAAACAGCGTCAGCTCATCGGTGAGCTGAACGCCAGAATAGAGGATTCTCTTCTTGGGCAAAAGGTGGTTAAGGCCTTTGTAAACGAAGAACTTGAAAAATCCAAATTCGAAACCGACAACAAAAACTTTTTCTCTATAAAAAAGCTGTCTTATCGGCTTATGGGCGCTTTCCAGACCACCACACGCCTTTTTGACGGAATTATGTATGCCGCAACCGTAATTGCAGGCAGTCTCTTTATGCTTGACGGTCAGATAACCCCCGGAGACCTCGTTGCATATCTTCTATATGTAACAACCTTTATCGCAACCGTCCGCCGCATTATTGAATTTGCCGAGCAGTTTCAGCGCGGTATGACAGGTATCGAACGCTTTCTAGAAATTATGGATGCCGATATCGAAATTTTCGACTGTGAAGGCGCCACCGAGCTTACCGACCCAAAAGGAAACATCGAATTTAAAAATGTTTCATTCGAATATCCTGATGACCATAATATAGTTTTCACCAACCTTAATCTGTCTATAAAACAAGGTGAAAAAATTGCGATTATCGGTCCCTCCGGCGGCGGAAAAACCACCCTTTGCAACCTTATTCCGAGGTTCTACGATGTCTGCGAGGGCGAGATAATCCTCGATGGCAAAAACATCAAAGACTATACGCTAAAAAGTCTCCGCGGCGCAATCGGTATGGTACAGCAGGAGATCTATCTCTTCTCAGGAACAGTTTATGAAAATATTGCCTACGGAAAACCGAACGCCACTATGGACGAGGTTGTCGAGGCGGCAAAGCGCGCCGGTGCCCACGAATTCATAACCGAGCTTGCCGACGGATATAATACCTATGTTGGTGAACGCGGCGTTAAGCTTTCGGGAGGACAAAAGCAGAGAATCAGCATCGCAAGGGTTTTTCTTAAAAATCCGCCTATCATTATTCTCGACGAAGCCACCAGCGCCCTCGATAACGAAAGCGAATATGCCGTAGCACAGTCGCTAAACCGTCTGTCCGAGGGCAGAACAACCATAACCATAGCACATCGCCTTTCTACCATTCGCCATTCCGACAGAATTATGGTGCTGACCGAAGACGGTATTGTCGAAGAGGGTACACACCAAAGTCTTTTAGAAAAGAAAGGTCTTTACTATCGGTTCACCCAAATGGCAAACAAGCTTGTTTAGGAGTGTTTTATGAAATTCAGTTCAATGCCTTATACCCGTCCAAACATAGAGGAGCTTAAAAACAAACTCTCTTCTCTTCTAACTAAAATTGAAACCGCTGAAAACGCAAAACAACAGCTTTGTGCATACCGAGAGGTCTCGGACCTCTCGGAAGAATATTCCACAATGGGCTCGCTGGCATATGTACGCCACACCATAAACACCAAGGACGAGTTCTACGATAAGGAAAACGACTTTTTTGATGAAAAGGGTCCCGAAATAGCCGACTGCTTCCAAAAAATCAATAAGGCTCTGCTCGCTTCGCCTTTCCGCACCGAGCTTGAGGTCGAGCTTGGCAGTCTGCTTTTCATCAATACCGAAATCTCAACCCGTTGCTTTTCTTCAGAGATAATTGAGCTTTCGGCCGAAGAAAACCGTCTTCAATCGGAATATCAGAAGCTTTTTGCCTCTGCAACTGTCGAATGGGAGGGTGAAACTATCCCCCTTCCCATGCTTGCCCGTCACAAGCTCTCGCCCGAACGCGAGACAAGAAAAAAAGCCTATCTTAAGGATGCAGAGTTTTTTGATTCGCACCGCGCAGAATTTGATACAATATACGATAAGCTAATTAAAGTCCGCAATAAACAGGCAAGAATTCTGGGCTATGACAATTTTATAAAAATGGGATATGACCGACTTGGCAGAAACTGCTACGGTCCTGATAAGGTCGCCAAGTTCAGAAATCAGATAAAAGAGTATATCGTCCCTATCGTTACCAAGCTTAAAACCGCTCAGTCGGAGCGTATAGGTGTAGAAGAGCTTCATCTTTACGATAACGAGGTTATGTTTAAAGAGGGGAATGTTGCACCAAAAGGCACGGCCGATGAAATGCTTGAAAATGCTGTTAAAATGTATAGCGAAATGTCTCCCCAAACGGCAGAATTCATCTCCTTTATGCGAAAGCACGAACTCTTCGACCTGCTTTCAAAGGAGGGCAAGGCGCCGGGAGGCTATTGTACAGAATTCGCAAACTTTAAAGCACCCTTTATATTTTCTAACTTTAACGGCACCTCGGGCGACGTTGATGTTCTGACCCACGAGGCAGGCCACGCCTTCGCCTACTATACCGCATCAAGAAAGGGCATTATCCCCGACTATATCTCACCGACCATTGAGGCCTGTGAAGTCCATTCTATGAGTATGGAGTTTTTAACTGCCCCTTGGCACAAGCTGTTTTTTGGTGAAGATACCGCAAAATATCAATATTACCATGCAGTCGACGCCTTAAATTTTATACCATACGGCTGTATGGTAGACGAGTTCCAGCATATTATGTATGAAAACGAAGATTTAACCCCCGACCAAAGAAACGAGGTCTGGCTTTCTCTTGAAAGGAAATACCGCCCTCATCTTAATCTGTCCGACCTTCCTTTTTACTGTCGCGGCGGCGGTTGGCAGCGTCAGCTCCACATTTATTTATATCCTCTCTATTATATTGACTATTGTATGGCTCAAACGGTGGCTTTTCAGTTCTTTGCCGAATCGTTGGAGGATTGGGACTCTGCTGTTAAAAAATATCTTGCCTTTGTCGATGGCGCCGGCACCGACACATTTGAAGGCTTGGTGCAAAAGGCAGGACTAGCTCTGCCCTATGAGGATGGATGTCTTGAAAAAACCGCAAAAACTATTTTAAATTGGACCGAGACGGTGATACGATGAACAATATTATTCTAATCGGTATGGCTGGGTGCGGAAAATCTACCATTGGTGTGCTTCTCGCAAAAATGCTCGGCTACGACTTTATCGATTCTGACCTGCTAATTCAAAAAGCCGCAGGCAAGAGACTGTATGAAATTATCCGAGATGACGGAAAAGATTATTTTATTGCCCTCGAAAACCAAACAAACAGCCAAATATCTGTCGAAAAAACCGTTATTGCAACGGGAGGCAGTGCCGTTTTTGGCGAAGATGCAATGAAGCACCTGGGCAGTATTGGGAAAATCGTCTATCTTGAGGCTCCTCTAGAGGAGCTTGAAAAACGGGTAACCAATTTTTCAACCCGCGGAATTGTAAAAAAGGACGGGCAAACACTTGAAGATATTTATAATGAACGAGTTCCTCTTTATGAAAAATATGCTGACATTACGATCCGCTGTACCGACTGTTCTCTTCAAGAAAACGCTGAAAAAATAATTTCTGCACTAAACATATAAAGCAAAACACCGCCCGAAAAGGCGGTGTTTTGCTTTACTTCAAGGGGTTTGAGGAGAAGGTCATATGAAAATACAACCTGCAGTCAGGGTTGCGGCTCCCAAACTGCATTTATATAATAATATATAAATTTTGAGTTTCTGTGAATTGATTTTTAATTTTTAATGAATATTAGAATAATTTATATCGCCTCCGCCCAAAATATTTTTGAAAGGCGGTTATTATAAATGAAATATAAAGAAAAGAAATCATCGAAATTTTTCGAGGGGAAAGGCTTTTATCTTGTTCTGTCGGGCTGTCTTATTGCCGTCGGTATTGCTTCATGGTCGGCATACTCCGGCATAAATAATGACGAGCCAAATCCGGACCCTGCGCCCTCATATACTGCGTCCGAAAACGAGCCTGAGCCCGATGACGCACCTGTCGGCACCGAAACAAACAGCGAACCTTATTCTTCTTTGGAGGAAAGCCAATATGAAGAGCCTTCCACACCCCCCGTTACCGAAATCGTGGCGGATAAATTCAATATTGCGCTAAACGGAAATATCACCAAAAACTTCTCGGCTACCGAGCTTGTATATTCCGAAACATTCCGCGATATGCGTCTGCACACAGGCATTGACATCTCGGGCGAGTTTGGCACAGAGGTAAGGTCTTGCGGAAAAGGTTATGTGGTAGCGGTAATTAATGATGCTCTGCTTGGAAACTATGTCGAAATAGACCACGGCAACGGTGTGGTTGCAAGATATTGCGGACTTGACCAAAATATCAGCGTACAAGAGGGCGACACTGTCTCTCTCGGAACCAAGCTGGGCACCCTCGGCGCAATCCCCTCTGAATGCTCCGACAAAAGCCATCTCCACTTGGAATTTTTTAAAGACGAAATTCCCGTCGACCCTATGTCCTTTATAAACGGGTAACAAAAAAACCACAGAGTTTATCCTCTGTGGTTTTTAACATATTCAGCATTTTCCTTTATTGCTATGCTAAGTTCCTCGTTAGACGAAAAACGTCTCTCCTCACGAAGATACTTAATAAGGCTGGTTTTAACCTCTTTACCGTAACAATCGCCGTTATAATCAAGTATGTAGGTCTCTGCCGAAACAAATTCGTTTTTATAGGTCGGTCTTGTTCCTATGTTTGTAACACCGTCATAGCTTTCACCGTTAATCTCAATAACGGTTTGATAAACGCCCGACTTCACACAGGCAATATTATCCGGATAAACCTGATTTGCAGTTGGGAAACCAAGTGTTCTGCCCCTTTTGTCTCCGCCGACCACCTTTGCGGTAAAGCTAAAGCTTTCGCCCAGAAGTGCCTTTGCCCTCTCGGCATCCCCCTCTAAAAGAAGAGCCTTTATGTAGGTTGAGGATACGGTTTTACCCTCACTCAAAACGGCAGGGCATTCAAATAGCTCTATGCCCTTTTCAGTACAATATTCCTCTAAAACAGCCGTATCGCCCTTTGCGTTCTTTCCAAAACGATAATTAAATCCGCAACATATTTTTGCAACATTGTGCTTTTGGCAGATAAGGTCAAGAAACTCTCTGGGCTCTAGGTCTTTAATGTCGCCAAACTCGAAAAATTTAACCTCATCAACTCCGTAAGCCAAAAGCTTTTCTCTTTTTTTCTCGGCGGTCATAATACTGCCGCCGCTTTTAAAAGGAATCTCTGCAAAGGTGACCGCAACGCTTTTATATTCACTTTTAACCGCGCCGTCAAGCACAGCCTTGTGTCCTATGTGCACCCCGTCAAACATACCGAGCGCAACCGCATATCTGGTCACTAGAACCCCTCCTTTTATACTATTTATACTGATTTATAACACATCTTATTGCAAGCTGTCCGTTTTTATTTTCGGCAACTCCAACCCCTAAAAACAGGTCTCCCCGCCTCACGCGTACAAGCTCGCCGTCGAAAAAATTACTGTTTTTAAGACGCTCGTAGGAAAGCTGTCCTCCGTTTGAAAAACGGATTGCCTGTTTTTCGGTAACATTTACCTCTCGAAGATATAAAAGAGCCTCTTCTTCGGGCTTAATAAAATCTTCTATGTTTTCTTTTGTAAGCAGGTCGAGCGAAACGGTATCGTCAAGATTAAACCCACTGGTCGCAGTACGCTCTAGCGCAGTCATCGTTGCGCCGCAACCGAGAGCCTCGCCGATATCGCGGCAAAGCGAACGTATATATGTACCCTTAGAGCAATCAACTGTAATTTTAAAGGTATCCTCTTTGAATTGAAGCAATTCTATTCGGCTTATCTTTATTTTTCTAGGCTCAATCTCGACCGTTTTGCCCTCACGCGCCAAGTCGTAAAGACGAACTCCGTCCTTTTTAAGTGCCGAATAGATAGGCGGTATTTGCTCGATTTCACCAACAAACCCTTTAAGAACCTCTTGAAGCTCGACTTGTGAAACCTCTGCCTTCTGCTCACTTAACACAGCTCCTGTTATATCACAGGTGTCGGTCGTGATTCCAAGCTTTACCGTAGCAACATAGCTTTTGTCAGCATCAAGCAGAATGCCTGACAAAGCGGTCGCTCTGCCTAAAAATATCGGCAAAACGCCCGTAGCGAGTGGGTCAAGGGTTCCCGTGTGGCCAACCCTTTTTTCTCCCGACAGCCATTTTATTTTTTTAACCGCCGCAAAAGAGGTTATGCCCTCAGGCTTATTCAGTAGTATCAGACCCTGCATCTGCTTCCTCCAACGCCTTTTTAACGGCCGTCAAAATTTGCTCTTTGGCGAAAGCCAGGTCGCCCTCTATCGTACAGCCTGCCGCCGCCTTGTGTCCACCTCCGCCCAAGCTCTTGCATATTGCCGAAGCATCAAGCGGCTCATAAGTGCGAAGCGAAATCTTAAAGGTTGTGTCACCCGTTTGTTTAAGTGATATTCCCACAAGCACACCCTCTACCGAGCGCGACATTGCGGCAACCCCCTCAAGCTCACTTCCTGTACAGCCTGTTTTTTGCTGCATCTCGCTTGTCACCGAAAGCAACATACATCTGTCATCAAAATGAAACTCGGCGGCGCCAAGCACCATCATCTCAAGCTCCATTCTGCTTTTCGATTTGGTGTCAAACATTTTGCGGTTAATATCCGCCGCATCTACACCGACCTCATAAAGCCTTGCGGCAATTTCGTGGGTACGAGCCGTAACGTTTGCATATTTAAAACAGCCCGTATCGGTTGAAACTCCTGTATAAAGCGCATTTGCAATATCGCGGTCGATTTCAACCCCAAGCTCGTCAAGAATTTCATAAACACATTCGGCACAAGCTGCAGCGTTCCCATCAAGATAAAGCCTTTTGGCGTATTTTGTGTTTGAAATATGATGGTCAATGTTAAGGTCGATGCGATTTTCAAACTGAGAATATATATTGCCAAGCAGTTTAATGTCGGCAACATCAACAGCAACCACCGTATCGGGCGCGAAATCACAATCATGGTCAAATATGAAATAGTCATACTTGTGAGGAATTTCATCACAGCATATAACCTGAACCTTTTTGCCAAGCTTTTTAAGGCCCAGCTTTAAAGCGTACGCGCTACCCAAAGTGTCGCCGTCGGGCGAGGCATGTGTAAGCACGAGATAATTGTCCCTTTTCTTTAAAAAGGAACAAAGGTCAGCGAGGGTAAGCATAACACAGCTATCACTCATCGGCAGACTCCTCTTTTTCCTTTTTATCGAAATTGTTGACAATTTTCGAGATTTTAGCGCTCATCTCAATCGAATCGTCAGCTATAAAACGAAGCTCGGGAACCTTGCGAAGAGAAAGACGTGCGCCAAGCTCGCGGCGTACAAAGCCAGCCGCGCCCCTTAGCGCCTTAACCGATTCCTGAGTTTTTTCCTTGCCCTCAATTGCGCTAACATAAACCTTTGCATAGGACATATCGCCCGAAACATCGATTTTTACGATTGAAAGCAGCTTTGACACTCTTGGGTCCTTAACTTCGCGAAGAATATCCGAGAGCGCAAGCTTTATGTCTGAGGTAACACGATTTATTTTAAATCCTGCCATATTATCCTCCAAAATTTTTATTTTCCCAACTTATAATAAGCTGTTGTCTTAACAATGATGAAAATTTTTGCAGAAGGAAGTGCGGTGTGCGAAGACATATGCCGATATTTCGAGCGCACCGCACAATGTTCTGCGGAAATTTTACCATTGTTTTCTAGTCGCGGTATTCTTCGACGATATAAGCCTCAAATATATCTCCCTCTTTGATGTCTGCAAACTTCTCAAGAGAAATACCACACTCATATCCTTGAGCAACCTCTTTAACATCGTCCTTAAAACGACGAAGAGAATCAATTTTATCCTCGGCAATGATAACGCCATCACGAACAACACGGATATTGCAGGAACGATTAATCTTACCCTCGGTAACGTAACCGCCGGCAATGGTTCCGACACCCGAAATCTTAAAGGTGTTTCTAACCTCAATCGAGCCCATTTCAACGTCACGGAATTTAGGCGCAAGCATACCCTTCATTGCAGCCTCAATTTCCTCAATCGCATCATAGATAACCCTGTAAAGACGCATATCAACGCCGTCGCGCTCGGCGGCAGCCTTTGCAACCGCATCAGGACGGACATTAAATCCGATAATAATTGCGCCGGAGGTCTGTGCGAGCATAACGTCGGTTTCGTTTACTCCGCCTGCCGCGCCGTGAATAACCTTTACGCGAACCTCGTCATTAGAAAGCTTTTCAAGCGACTGTTTAACCGCCTCAACCGAGCCCTGAACGTCGGCTTTAACGATTAATTTAAGCTCCTTAAGCTCTCCCTCTCCAAGCTTATCGAAAAGATTGTCAAGGGTAACGGCAGAGCCTGCGCCAAGGGTTTCGTCCTTGATTTTCTGCTTTCTCTGCTCAACAAGTTCACGCGCAAGACGCTC
>JAGBUC010000032.1 GCA_017630985.1 Clostridia bacterium | reverse complement strand
CATCCTCAAACTCGCTAAGCAGATATTTTATAAGGTCCTCGCTCTGCTTCTCGCTTCCTACAATGGGGCTAACCTCGGTGGTTATATTCGCCTTCATCATATGGATAGATGGCGCCGAGGCGCGAAGCCTTACGCCGTATCTTCCACCCTGCTTCATAATTTCAGGCTCTTCAAGAGATAACTCCTCGGTCGCAGGCATAACTATTCCATAACCTGTTGCCTCAACCTCGTCAAGAGCATTCTTAACCCTTAAATATTCCCTCTTCATTCTCGCCAACTCGCCAAGCGTATCCATAAGCTGACGGTCATCCTTAATATCAAGGTCTATATTTTCGGTTATAACAGAATAGAATAGCTCACGGCAAACCGTTATCTCATAACTGGCACAGCCGCTTCCAAGGTCAACCCTGTTCATCTTAACCGACTCGGCATTTTTGTTGTCCTTTAGAGCCAGTTCAAGCTTAAATAGGTCTTTAATTTTGGAAATCGAATCAAAAGCGGTTTTAACCGTCTCGTTAAGACTGTTTCTAAGCCAGTGGTCAAGCGGCATAGCATTTATCCATGACGGAAGCTCGATAACGACCTCTTTGACGGGGAACTCATATAATATTTTCTTAAGAATTATCTTTATGTCCTCTTCATCAAGCTCAAGACAGTTTACGGGAAGAACGGGCACGGCATATTCTTTGGAAAGACTTGCCGCCAAAGCCAAAGACGATGCGCTTTTCGGATTTTTGCAGTTAATAAGCACGACAAAGGGTTTGTTTATTGCCCTTAGTTCTTCTATAACCCGTCTTTCAGCCTCGGCATACTCGGCGCGAGGAATATCCCCTATCGACCCATCGGTAGTTATAACAAGACCTATGCTCGAATGCTCGTTAATAACCTTTTTGGTACCTATCTCGGCAGCCATATTAAAGGGCACAGGCTCATCATACCAAGGGGTCATAACCATCCTTGGATTATCCTCCTCGATATATCCAAGCGACGACGGCACAATATACCCAACGCAGTCAATAAGACGGACCTTTAAATGTGCGCTGTCATCAAGGGTTATATCGGCGGCATTTTCCGGAATAAATTTGGGCTCGGTTGTCATAATCGTTCTGCCCGAAGAGGATTGCGGCAGCTCGTCGGTTGCCCTATCCTTAATATATTGCTCTTTGATATTAGGAAGCACAAGCACATCCATAAATTTCTTTATAAAGGTCGACTTTCCTGTTCTTACAGGACCTACAATACCAATATAAATATCTCCTCCTGTGCGTGCCTCAATATCTTTATAAATGTTACTGTCTGCCATATTCAATTCCTCTTTTCAGTTTCATTCAATGAATATATATGAAAAGAGTTAATCCAGTATGACAAAAGACCCGCAAGTTTTACGGGTCTTTTTTATATGCTATTTAAAATATCTGACAGCCGATTTAAACATCTTCATATCATAGTTGCCGTCGACATTCTTGTAAAGGCCGGAACCGGTACGCTCGGAGTGACCCATTTTACCAAACACTCTGCCGTCGGGTGAGGTTATACCCTCGATAGCGCAAACAGAATCGTTCGGGTTGAAGAGGATGTCCGAGGTGGGTTTGCCGTCCAAATCAACATACTGGGTAGCAATCTGTCCGTTTTCGGCAAGTTTCTTTACAAGCTCCATATCGCAGAGGAACTTACCTTCACCGTGAGAAATGGGAACATTGTAAATGTCACCAACATTGGTTTCAGCAAGCCAAGGAGACTTGTTGGATGCTATACGAGTCTGTACCATTCTCGACTGATGTCTGCCTATTGTATTAAATGTAAGGGTCGGGCAAGAAGCATCGGTATCGATTATCTCACCGTAAGGAACAAGACCAAGCTTAATTATTGCCTGGAAGCCGTTACAAATTCCGCACATAAGTCCGTCACGGTTACGAAGCAGCTCGTTAACCTGCTCCTTAACTGCACCGGCGCGGAAAAATGCGGTAATAAATTTACCCGAGCCGTCGGGCTCGTCACCGCCCGAGAAACCGCCTGGAATAAATATAATCTGAGACTCTTTAACCTTGTCGGCAAATGCTGTAACAGATTCTGCAATGCCCTTTGAGGTCAGGTTATTGATAACAAAGATTTCGGGCTCTGCTCCGGCATCGCGCATAACCTTTGCGGTATCAAACTCACAGTTGGTGCCTGGGAATACAGGAATAAGCACTCGAGGTTTAGCTACCTTTATAGCGGGGGCTACACGGCTTTCAGCAGTATAAGAGAATGCAGGAATTTCCTCCCCGCTTCCCTGCTTGATATTTGCGGGATATACCTTTTCAAGCTTGTCCTCGTAAATCTTTTGCAGGTCTTCCGACTTAATGCAGCTATCCTTATAGAATACTGCATTTTCCTTTATGGTAACGCCAAGATACTCGCCAACCTCAATATCTTCAGCCAGTTCAAGTATAAAAGCACCATAGTTATATCCAAAAATTTCACTCATCGGAACATCGTCTGCAAAGGCAAAGCCAACACGGTTACCGAAGGTCATTTTCATAACCGCCTCTGCCACACCGCCATAGGTCGGGGTGTATGCTGCAACTGCCTTCTTTGATACTATAAGCTCGTTAACAGTCTTATAAACCTCTAACTGACTCTCGGTTACAGGAAGACCGTTTTTTTCGTAATCGGGCTTAATAATAACAACCTTGTGGTCTGCTGCCTTAAATTCCGGAGAAACAATGTTTTTAACATCATCGGTAGTAACGGCAAAGGAAACAAGGGTGGGCGGAACGTCGATGTCCTCGAAGGAACCGCTCATCGAGTCCTTACCGCCGATAGCCGCAATACCATAGTCAAGCTGTGCCTTGAATGCGCCAAGCAAAGCCGAGAAAGGCTTTCCCCAACGCTTTTCTTCCTTGCGGGGACGCTCGAAATATTCTTGGAATGTAAGGTATACATCCTCGAACTTTGCGCCTGCGGCAACAAGCTTTGAAACCGATTCAACAACAGCCAGATATGCACTGTGGTATGGGCTCTTTTCAGCAATATATGGGTTATATCCCCAAGCCATTAAGGAAACCGTATCGGTATGGGCCTTTTCAACCGAAACCTTATTAACCATTGCCTGAATAGGTGTCTGCTGATATTTTCCGCCAAAGGGCATAAGAACTGTACCTGCGCCGATGGTGGAGTCAAAACGCTCGGAAAGACCGCGCTTTGAGCAAACGTTAAGGTCGGAAGCCAGCTTCATATATTCTTCAATAAAGTCCTCGCCGATTTCCTTGTCAAAGGCTTCGGGCTTAGAGGCTTTAACCTTAATATGCTTTTCTGCACCGTTGGAATTTAAGAATTCGCGCGATATATCAACAATCGCCTTTCCGTTCCAGTTCATAACAAGTCTTGGCTCTGCCTGAACCCTTGCCACAACGGTAGCCTCAAGGTTTTCTTTCTCTGCAAGCTCTTTAAAGCGTTCTACGTCACCGGGCTCAACAACAACAGCCATACGCTCTTGCGATTCGGAAATCGCAAGCTCGGTACCGTCAAGTCCGTCATACTTCTTTGGAACTGCGTTAAGGTCGATAACAAGACCGTCGGCAAGCTCACCTACCGCAACCGACACACCGCCTGCGCCGAAGTCGTTACAACGCTTGATAAGAAGCGATGCTTCCTTGTTTCTGAAAAGACGCTGAAGTTTACGCTCTTCTGGGGCGTTACCCTTTTGAACCTCTGCACCGCAGGACTCTAAAGATTCAAGAGTATGCGATTTAGAAGAACCTGTTGCACCGCCGCAACCGTCACGACCGGTTCTGCCGCCAAGGAGAATTACAATGTCTCCGTCTTCTGGGCGCTCACGGCGAACATTCTCTGCGGGAGCCGCCGCAATAACTGCGCCGATTTCCATACGCTTTGCAACATAACCGTCGTGATAAATCTCGTCTACCTGACCGGTTGCAAGACCAATCTGGTTACCGTAAGAAGAATATCCTGCGGCAGCGGTTGTAACAATTTTACGCTGAGGCAGCTTTCCTGCCATAGTCTCGCTTACGGGCTTTGTCGGGTCAGCCGCACCGGTTACACGCATTGCGGCGTAAACATAGCTTCTGCCTGATAGCGGGTCACGGATAGCGCCGCCGATACAGGTAGCCGCGCCGCCGAATGGCTCGATTTCGGTGGGATGGTTGTGGGTTTCGTTCTTAAAGAGAAGAAGCCAATCCTGCATTTCTCCCTCAACATTAACCTTAATCTTAACGGTACAAGCGTTAATCTCTTCCGACTCATCAAGATGAGGAAGCTTGCCCTCTTTGTTTAAGTATTTTGCGGCAAGCGTGCCGATGTCCATAAGGTTAACAGGCTTTGTTCTGCCGATTTTTTCCCTTACGGCAAGATATTCATTATATGCCGCCTGAATTGTCTCGTCCTCAAACTCTGCCTCATCAATAGTGGTTAAGAATGTGGTGTGACGGCAATGGTCAGACCAGTAGGTGTCTATCATACGAATTTCGGTGATAGTCGGGTCTCTGTCCTCGGTTTTGAAATAATCCTGACAGAATTTAATGTCATCATTATCCATTGCAAGACCATAGTTTTTAACGAAATCTGCAAGACCCTGCTCGTCGAGTTCTAAAAATCCGTCAAGGGTAGCAACCTCGGTAGGAATGTCGTAAACGCTGACTAGAGTATCAGCCTTGTCGAGTGATGCCTCGCGGCTTTCAACGGGGTTGATAACATATTTCTTAATTGCCTCAACATCAGCCTCGTCAAGTTCGCCGTAAAGCACATAAACCCTTGCGGTCTTAACAAGAGGTCTTTCGCCTTGGCTTATAATCTGGATACACTGTGCGGCAGAATCGGCTCTCTGGTCGAACTGACCGGGAAGATACTCGGTTGCAAAAACAATACCGCCCTCTGTGTTTTCAAGCTCCTCGGTTACGATATCAAGCTGAGGCTCGCTGAAAACTGTTTTGACAGCATAGTCGTAAAGCTCTTTTTCAATATTTTCAACATCATAACGGTTTAAAAGACGAAGGCCCTTTAGACCCTTTATCTGAAGCAAAGATACTATATCATTTTTAAGAGATTTTGCCTCATTTGCAAGCTCTTCTCTTTTTTCAACATATACTCTATATACCATAACTATCTCCTTAACTAAGAGCTTTAATTGCTTTTTGACCGATATCGCTTCTGCAGTACGCGTTATCGAAGGTCACCTTTGGAACTTCCGTATAGGCTTTATCAACTGCAGAAATAAGGTCGTCTGCAACGGCTACAACGCCTAGAACTCGTCCGCCGGCTGTAAGCACCTTGTCGCCTTGGGCTTTTGCCCCCGCAACATAAACCTCGGCATCAATATCCTCTGCAATCTTAATTTCAAACCCTGTTTCATACTTTCCGGGATAGCCCTTAGATGCCATAACGACACAGCAAGCGGCCATGTCTTTAAATTCAACCTCTATGTCGGCTAAGGTCTCTTCTCTAACCGCCTTCATAACTGTAAAGAGGTCGGTTTTTAGAAGCGGGAGCACAACCTGAGTTTCGGGGTCTCCGAAACGGCAGTTATATTCGATTACCTTGGGTCCGTTCGGGGTTAGCATAAGTCCGAAATAGAGACAGCCCTTAAAGGTTCTGCCCTCTTTATTCATAGCCTCAACGGTAGGCAAGAAAATGGTTTCCATGCAAACCTTTGCGATGTCCTCGGTATAGTAAGGGTTGGGCGCGATTGTTCCCATACCGCCGGTATTTAAGCCCTCATCACCGTCTAGCGCACGCTTGTGGTCCATTGAAGAAATCATCGGAACAACGGTTTTTCCGTCGGTAAAGGATAGCACCGAAACCTCTGGTCCCGTTAAAAATTCCTCAATTACAATGTTGTTTCCCGACTCGCCGAAAACCTTGTCCTCCATCATAGAGCGGACAGCGGCTACGGCTTCTTCTCTCGTCATAGCAATGATAACGCCCTTGCCAAGAGCAAGTCCGTCAGCCTTTATAACTGTCGGGATAGGAGCAGTTTTAAGATATTCAAGCGCAGCGTCTATATCCGAGAATACCTCGTAAGCAGCGGTTGGAATACCATATTTCTTCATAAGGTTTTTCGAGAAAACCTTGCTTCCCTCAATAATTGCAGCTTTCGCCTCTGGTCCAAAGCACTTAACGCCAACCGCCTCAAGCGCATCTACACAGCCGAGCACCAACGGGTCGTCGGGTGCTACAACCGCAAAGTCGATGCCGTTTGCCTTTGCAAAATCAACAATAGCGGGAATGTCCTTTGCGCCGATGGCAACACATTCTGCATCGTCCTTCATGCCGCCGTTTCCTGGGAGGGCATAAATTTTTTCAATATCTTTATTTTCTTTAAGCTTTTTTATGATGGCGTGTTCTCTTCCGCCGCCACCTACAACCATTATTTTCATTTTAACAGTCCTTTTTTGTTTAGTTGTTTTTAGTGGTGGAAAAGGCGCATTCCGGTGAATGCCATTGCCATTCCGTATTTATTACAGCAGTCGATTACAACATCGTCACGAATAGAGCCGCCGGGCTCTGCAATATAGGAGACGCCGCTCTTCTTTGCACGCTCGATATTATCATCAAACGGGAAGAACGCATCCGAGCCTAAAGCTACGCCTGTAATGGTGTCAAGATATGCTCTCTGCTCGGCCTGAGTGAAAGGCTCTGGCTGAACGGTGAAATATTTCTGCCAATTTCCGTCGGCGCAAACATCCTCTTCGTTCTGGTTGATATAACCGTCAATAACGTTGTCTCTGTCGGGACGGCCCAAGGTCTCTTTAAATGGAAGATTTAAAACCTTGTCGTGCTGACGGAGTTGCCAGGTGTCTGCCTTTCCGCCTGCAAGACGGGTGCAGTGAACACGTGACTGCTGACCGGCTCCTACACCGATAGCCTGTCCGTCAACGGCAAAGCAAACCGAGTTAGACTGGGTATATTTAAGGGTTATAAGTGCAATTATAAGGTCGCGGATTGCGCTTTCGGGCATATCCTTTTTATCGGTTACAATATTGGTTAAAAGCTCTTTATTAATTTTAAACTCGTTTCTTCCTTGCTCAAAGGTGATGCCAAAAACCTGTTTCTTTTCCTGAGCGTAAGGTACATAATCGGGGTCGATTTTAACAATATTGTATGTACCCTTTCTCTTGGATTTAAGAATTTCTAAGACTTCGGGCTCATAACCCGGTGCGATAACACCGTCAGAAACCTCACGCTTAATCATAAGGGCGGTTGTAACGTCGCAAACATCAGAAAGAGCTACCCAGTCACCAAAAGAGCACATGCGGTCGGTGCCGCGAGCACGAGCATATGCACAAGCAAGCGGAGACTCGTCAAGACCCTCAATATCGTCAACAAAACAAGCCTTTTTAAGCTTTTCGGATAATGGTAAGCCAATTGCTGCAGAGGTAGGGCTTACGTGCTTAAAAGAGGTAACTGCGGGCATACCGAGCGCTTCTTTAAGCTCTTTAACCAGCTGCCAGGAGTTGAAAGCATCAAGGAAATTGATGAAACCGGGGCGGCCGTTAAGGATTTCAATAGGTAGGTCTTCCCCACCCTCCATAAAGATTTTGGCAGGTTTTTGGTTGGGGTTGCAACCATATTTAAGTTCAAATTCTTTCATAGCTTTCTCCCTTTATTACTTGTTTTTATTTATAATTATTTCGGTAGGCTCACTGCCGTCAAGAGGAATTTGACGAACAAAAAGAGATACCTTATTGTCTTCGTTTAGGTTTTCCCAGCAAATGTCAGCAAGCTCTTTTGCGGTGTTTGGAAGTGCCACCTCTTCGGGCTCACCGAAGAAGGATGGAATTGGGTTGCCGTCACACTTGTAGGTGTGAATAAAGTGGCCAAAGCCATCTCTTGGGGTATAGCTGTAGAAATAACGGTTGCAAACCGAACCGTCGCCATTAGCACTTTTTAAGATAGAAAGTTCATAATGGAAGGTGTTTTCAGGTGCATAGTGAATGATGCCCGAAATTCTTGGAGTGTAGTTTGGTTCGTCGTCTTCGAATTCACGAGTATGTAAAGCCTTTACAAAAGCACAACCATCTTCGCCGTTTTCATTGATATAGTTGTAAATAGTGTCAGTCTGGTCACCATTAGTGATAATATCGATATTTCCACCCTTTGTGGTAAGATAAGGATTATAGATAATAAGGTGCGGGTCGGAAAGCTTGGACTCGTCAAAAGCCTTTGTTCTCATACCGCCGTCAAAACGCTCGAAAATACGGTTGCGGCTGTTAACGCTTCTGCCCATAATGAAATATGCAATCATTGCAGATTTACCATCAGCAGATTTACCGATTACAATTCCTCTTCCTGGATATGTATTTTCAGAAAGTAATGTTTTTAAATCATACATTGCCATTTATATCACCTTATCCTTTAATCTCTTTAGAAACCTTTTCTACAGACATAGGAAGAATTTTCCATTCTGCCTCTTCCATAACCCTTCTCTGCAGTGTTTCAGGAGTGTCGTCGTCCTTTATGCAAACTGCCTTCTGCATTATGATTTTTCCGCCATCGGGAATTTCGTTAACAAAATGCACCGTAGCCCCCGTCACCTTAACGCCGTAAGCCAGAGCCGCTTGGTGAACTTTGAGTCCGTAAAAGCCCTTGCCGCAAAATGACGGAATAAGAGACGGATGTACATTTATAATTCGGTTAGCAAAATGAGAAGTAAACTTCTCGCTCAATATGCACATAAAGCCGGCAAGAACAATTATATCAATTCCGTTTTGCTCTAAAATCTCTATAAGAGTATCTTCAAACTTCTCGCCAAGTTCTTTTTTGTTGCACACAATCGCACTAATATCGGCATTTTTCGCGCGTTCTAATGCATATGCACCCTCGTTGTTTGAAATCACGAGTTTAATTTCCCCCGACGAGATTATGCCGCTTTTTTGCGCATCAATAAGGGCTTGAAGATTTGTGCCGCCGCCCGAAACAAGAACGGCAATTTTTGCTTTATCAGACATTTTTGTTCTCCTTATTCGAGAATTACTCCCTCGTCAGACTTAACGATTTCACCAAGTATGTAAGCATCCTCGCCATTAGCCTTTAAAATTTCAACTGCTTTTTGGGCGTTCTCTTTAGAAACTACAACGCTCATACCAACCCCCATATTAAAGGTGTTGTACATATCACGCTCAGGGATGTTGCCCGTTTCCATAATAAGTTTAAAAATAGGAAGAACTTTAACATCTGCCTTTTTAATCTTTGCAGAAAATCCTTGGGGTAAACTTCTCGGAATGTTCTCATAGAAGCCGCCGCCTGTAATGTGAGATACCGCCTTAACCTCTACCTCTTTCATTAAAGCAAGCATAGACTTAACATAAATCTTTGTAGGTGTAAGAAGTGTCTCGCCAAGGGTCTTGCCGCCAAGCTCTTCGGTATATGCACCAAGGTCGGCCGATTCAATATCGAAAACCTTTCTAACGAGAGAAAATCCGTTCGAATGAACGCCTGTCGATGCAAGCGCAATAATAACATCGCCCTCATTAACCTTGTTGTTGTCAAGAATTTTCGACTTGTCAACAATACCGGTGCAGTATCCTGCAAGGTCATAATCATCCTCTGGCATAAGGCCTGGATGCTCTGCGGTTTCACCGCCTATTAAAGCGCAACCCGCCTGAACACAGCCCTCTGCAACACCGCCTACGATAGAGGCGATTTTCTCTGGGAAGTTTTTGCCGCAAGCAATATAGTCAAGGAAGAAAAGGGGCTTTGCGCCGCAGCAAATAATATCATTAACACACATAGCAACCGCGTCGATACCGATTGTGTCGTGCTTATCAAGAAGCTGTGCAAGCTTAACCTTTGTACCGCAACCATCAGTACCTGCAACGAGCACCGGCTCCTCAATACCTGTAAGGTCAAGACCGAAGCAGCCACCAAAGCCGCCCACATCATCAAGACAACCCTCGTTTTTAGTACGTGCGATATGCTTTTTCATAAGCTCAACCGATTTATAACCTGCTGTAATATCAACGCCGGCTGCAGCGTAGCTTTCAGACATAGATTTGTTATGCATAATATATATTTCCTTTCGTCATTTCCTTTACTCTTTACCATTCCAGCAGTAAGTGCAGAGTTTACACTTAGGAAGTCCTATCGCTTTTATAATTCCCTCTAGCGACTGGAACTCAAGCGATGTGAAATTCATTTTTTTACATATAGCATCACGAAGCTTTTTGCCTCTCTCGGTTGTGGCATCGGCATATTCCTCAATATGCTTCGAGCCTTCTTCACCCTCAAGCTCTAAAATTGTTTTACGAGCAATCAGGTCTAAATCACCGTTTGAGCGCGAAAAGTTTAAATATTTACAGCTATACATTATCGGCGGACAGGCCGAGCGTATATGGACCTCTTTCGCGCCGTTATTGTAAAGAAACTCAACCGTTTCTTTAAGCTGTGTTCCCCTGACTATCGAATCGTCTACAAACAGAAGCTTCTTGTCTTTAATTAATTCAGGTACGGGAACCTGCTTCATTTTAGCAACCTGAACTCTCTCGGTCTGCTTTGTGGGAGTAAAGCTTCTTGACCAGGTCGGAGTATATTTAATAAAGGGTCTGGCATATGGAGCCGCGCTGTTGTTGGCATAGCCAATAGCATGTGGCACACCCGAATCCGGAACACCCGCTACCGAATCAATATCCTGAGCAACACCGTTTTTGCGGTCTTGCTCGGCAAGAAGTTCTCCGTTTCTACAGCGCATAACCTCAACATTAACACCCTCATAAGAGGAGGTAGGATATCCGTAATAGCTCCAAAGGAAAGAACAAATTCGCATTTCCTCTTCAGGTTCGCTCAGCACGGTGCAACTGTCTGCCGTAAGCTTTACTATCTCTGCAGGTCCTAGCTCTTTGTAGTCCTCGAATCCAAGCTTTTGATATGCGAAAGATTCAAAGGAAGCACAAAATCCGTCTTCTCTTTTTCCTATAAGCACAGGCAGTCTTCCAAGCTTGTCCCTTGCGGCAATGATTTTACCCTTTTCGGTAAGGATGATAATCGATGCCGAGCCGTCTATCTGCTCTTGAGCAAATTTAATTCCGTCAACAAAGCTTTCTTTTTGATTTATAAGCGCTGCAACAAGCTCTGTGTTGTTAATTCCGCCGCCATTCATGGAAAGAAACTGTCCGCTATTATTTGTAAGATAGTGGTTAATAAGCTCCTCTGCATTATTTATTGCTCCAACAAAACAAATTGCGCAACTACCGTGACGGGAACGAACAAGTAATGGCTGTGGGTCATAATCACTTATACAACCGATAGCTGCATTTCCCTTTGTTTCTTCAAAAATGTGTTCAAACTTGGTCCTAAATGGCGAGTTTTGAATGCTGTGAATTTTGCGCTGCATACCAAGCTCGGTATCATACGCTGCAATTCCTGCACGGCGAGTGCCAAGATGGGAATGATAGTCGGTGCCAAAGAAAACGTCTGATATAGCGTCACCTTTTAAGACCGCGCCAAAAAAGCCTCCCATAAATACCTCCTGAAAATTGCTGTCTAAAATTTATTAGTTATACTGCTCTGCTACCTTAGCGTCCTTTGCAAGAACTGCATCAGCATCAGACTTTCTTCTCGCATCAAGCTTTTCTGCCAAAGTATCATCCGAAAGACTGATTATCTCAGCTGCTAAAAAAGCCGCGTTTGCCGCACCATTGATTGCAACGGTAGCAACTGGGATGCCCGACGGCATCTGAACGGTGGATAAAAGAGCGTCAAGTCCGTCAAGAGAAGACTTTATCGGAATTCCGATAACCGGAACGGTGGTGTTTGCGGCAATTGCGCCTGCCAAATGAGCCGCCATACCTGCCGCGCAAATCATTACGCCGAAGCCGTCCTTTCTCGCATTTATAGCGAATGCTCTTGCCTGCTCGGGTGTTCTGTGCGCAGAATAGATGTGCACCTCAAACGGAATACTGAAATCCTTTAAAACTTTTATGGCTTTTTCAACAACCGGAAGGTCGCTGTCGCTTCCCATAATTATTCCGACTTTTTTCATTTTTACTCCTCCTAAACAGATAAAGGCAGTTCGACCCCTGAATTTCAGGTTGAACTGCCCAGACGGTCGACATTTTGCGGTGCTTTTACTTCCACGTGGTAACCCACTTATCCGTCAGTTGTAAAAGCCCGAAATCGACATAGAAACTCTATGCCACAATACATTCTATATTTTATCATTTCTAGTCTAAAAGGTCAAGAAAAATAACCTTGAATTTATTAATAAAATATGCTTTAAAATTTGATAAAAATATGTTATAATAGGCGAAAATCTTAAAACTTTTATGGAGATATTTAAAATTATGTCAATGGAGTTCCGCACAAAGCTTCCAATCCCTAAGGATATTAAAGAACAATATCCTCTAAGCAAAGAAGTAACCGATAAGAAAAAATCGAGAGATGAAGAAATAAAAAAGGTTTTTACGGGCGAATCTGATAAATTTTTACTTATAATCGGCCCCTGCTCCGCCGACAGTGAAGAGCCTGTTATGGACTATATCCACAGGCTAAAGGTTCTTCAGGAAAAGGTCTCGGACAAAATTCTTATAGTCCCCAGAATTTATACCAATAAGCCAAGAACAACCGGCGACGGATATAAAGGTATGATACATCAGCCAAATCCCAACGAAAAGCCCGATATGCTTAAAGGTCTTCTCGCTATCCGAAATCTACATACACGAGCTATTGCAGAAACGGGTTTCTCCTGTGCCGACGAAATGCTATACCCCGAAAACTACCGTTATCTTGACGATTTGCTCGGCTATGTCGCAATCGGCGCCCGTTCGGTTGAAAATCAACAGCACCGCCTGGTCTCAAGCGGAATGACCATTCCCGTCGGTATGAAAAACCCCACAAGCGGCGACTTTTCGGTAATGCTAAACTCAATAACGGCGGCGCAACACCCCCACGACTTTATTTATAGAGGTTGGGAGGTTTCAACCACAGGAAACTGCCTTGCCCACGCAATACTCCGCGGAAGCGTTAACAAGCACGGTCAGGCAATCCCCAACTATCACTATGAGGACCTTATAAGACTTTATGATTTTTATTCTGATAAAAGCCTCAAGAATATGTCAGTAATTGTCGACACCAACCATTCAAATTCTAACAAACAGTATCTTGAGCAAACCCGTATTGCAAAAGAGGTTCTTCACAGCAAGCGGCACAGCGAAGATATAAATAAAATGGTTAAAGGTCTTATGATTGAAAGCTATATCGAAGACGGTACGCAAAAAATCGGCGACGGAATTTACGGAAAATCTATAACCGACGCCTGCCTCGGATGGAATAAAACCGAAAAATTAATACTCAATATTGCAGACAGCCTAATATAAAAAAAGCAAAACCGACCATATATGGTCGGTTTTTATATTCCGCGTATTCCTACGGTTTCAATATATGGAAGAGCTAAATCTCTCATCTTTTCAAGAGTTTCCTTTGTATGCGCATGTAAATTTTGTGAGAGCAGGTCGCCGGAATCTACAAAACTTTGCAGATAATATTTCTTTGCGCCTTTAATCCTCTCAGCAATTTTTAATATATCCTCCTCGGTATGAAGCTCTTTTACCACAGTAGTCCTGAATTCAAAATCTATAGTTGAGCCAATTAAAAAATCAATACTTTCTTCAATCGTGGAAATATCAAGATTATCCACACCTGAAGTAGTAGAATACTTTTCAAGCGAGTTTTTAATATCCATCGCAACATAGTCAATAAGGTTACAGTTAACTAAGTGCATTAGTTTGTCGGGTCGGCTTCCGTTAGTATCAAGCTTAACAGAAAAACCCAACTCTTTTATATTTCCGATAAATTCTTCAATTCCACTTCTAAGCAGCGGCTCTCCACCCGTGATGCAAACTCCGTCAATTAAGCCCTTTCTTCCCTTTAAATACGATAGAATTTCATCAGCCGTGTGCCTCTCATACCCACTGCCAAGAACCAAAGAAGCATTATGGCAAAAAGGACATCTGAAATTACATCCTGCTAAAAATACCGTACAAGCAACCTTTTCGGGATAGTCTAGCAAGGTCATTTTTTGAAATCCATTTATAACAAAATCTTCACCCATCGGCACATCCGCCCCCCATTTTGTGATAAAAAACCTCGACCGTTTGGTCGAGGTTTTAAAACCGACTTAAATATATCCATCTTTTTTAGAGGAAATCTCTGCATTAGTCGAGCTACCATCCGAAACATCACTATCAGACGAAACCACATCAGAAGAGGCTTGACTGGAAGAGTCATTTTCAGAAGAACTGCCGACCGAAGATGAACCGCCTTCGTTATTAGAGGGAGTGTCCTTACTGCTTGTATTTCCAACAGCCTCATTCCAAAGGTCTTCAAGCTCATCTTTTTCGCTGGAAGTCATTTCACTGCTTTTGTTGAATTCATCGTGGTCTTGAAAAGGAATTGAGGACGCGGGTCCATTTGCGTCATCTGGCTTTCCTCCGAAAGCAACCACAGCTAACACAACGATAAGAACTACTGCGAGAACGATTGTAGCAAAAATTATTATGCGCTTTTTGCTTAAATCAAGTTTCATAACTTAGTTCCAGCCCCACTCATCTTCATTATAATCATTGTCAGCATCCCAATCGTCTGGAGTTCCAACACTGCCTGCAAGAATATCTTCGGCAGAAAGAACATTAAACAAGTCTAATTCGGGCTGAATATATGCTTTTCTTTTCATCATCATTCTCCTCCTCAATTAATAGTTATCTGCTACGAACTGGAGGAGGGTTCCTCTGTTTGTTTTGTATGTGTTTGCACCATCGAGGTCTGCGAGAGCTGCAGCAAGTGCCTCAGGGGTTACGGATGACTTGTTGGTTTCAACCGCTGCTGCCTTATCTTTAGCTACATTAAGAACAGCTCTATCAGCAACACCGTCTGTTACGCCAATGCCGTTTGTATTGTCAGAATAAACTATTCCACTAGCAGTTTTGTAATATGCAACAGCAGAAATCTTGGTTCCAAGGAACTGATATGCCTTATCTTCTGAACTAAATGCGAAATTAAGATATGCATAATAAGTTCCGTTTTCAACAAAAGCTTCAAAATCTTCAGGGTCTTCGGTCTTGTTTACTTTTGCAACAACCGCATTGGTGGTATTAACCGTCAACACTTCGCCATCTAATAACTTAGTGGGGATGAATACAACGCCATATTCGATAGCATCTTCAGGTATTACTTTACCAGGGAACACGACTTGATACTCAAGACCCTGTTTTGTAGCATCTGCTGTATCTTTAATTTTAATGTCATTGATAGAATAAAACTCTTGGCTACTAACAACCTCAGGTGTTAATGCAGCTCCAACAGTACCCTCTGTAGCACTTAAAAGAGCCTTACCGGCTTTGTTAGAGAACTTAACATCTGTTAAAGCGAAAGAAGCATCGCCTGTTACAGTGAACTTAACCTTAAACCAAATAGCAGCTTTAGGGTTATCAGTATTTGTTCCATCAACTCTGGTAACAGTAACAAAATCAATTTCACCGTTTCCTTTGTCAGTTATAACGGTAGAAGCATCATCAGTATCATTAAGCTCAAGAACGCTTGGATGAACCTGAACATCCTCAAAAGTAGCGCCGCTATATGTAAGAGTACCTGAGAAGCCACCAACAAGGTTAGATTCATCGTCTAAACGAATGCTTACAGTATAAACCTCGCCTTCGGCTACCTTTTCAGGACCATCAAGATAAAGTCTTGCCTGGGTTTCAGCCGATGCTGAAAAAGCAAACATCGTTGTTAGCATTGCGAAGGCAAGAACTAATGCTGCGATTTTTTTAATTGAGCGCATAATTTTTCCTCCTATAAGAAGTTTTTAGATTTTTAAGACACAAAGACAGACACACCTTTGACACTTTATTGTATTTTAACACATAGCATTTTTTTTGTCAAGCACCATATTAAAAACTTTTTGCACAAAACAAGGATGTCTTTTTTGTTTATAATGACAACTGGCTACATAAGTCCTTCAGCCAAAAGTTTAATCCCCAATAACACAAGTATTGCGCCACCGGTTATCTCTGCTCGTTTTTGATATCTTGTACCGAATATGTTTCCTATTTTAACACCAACAGAAGAAATTATGAAGGTTATAACTCCTATAATTAATACTGATATTAAAATATTGACCTTATAAAAAGCAAAGGTCATACCTACAGCCAATGCATCAATGGATGTGGCGACAGCAAGAATAAGCATCGAAAAAAAGCCAAGCCCCGCATGGCAGGTTTCCTCTTCTCCAAAGGCTTCGCGTATCATATTAATGCCGATAAAACACAAAAGCCCGAATGCTACCCAGTGATCATACTTCTCAATGTAATCACTAAAGGTCTTTCCAAGAAAAAATCCTATAAGCGGCATCAAAGCCTGAAATCCGCCGAACCACGCACCTATAATAATATAATGCCTAAATTTAAGCTTTCCAAGCGCTAAGCCCTTGCAAATAGACACAGCAAAGGCATCCATCGCCAAACCTACGGCTATTAACACAATTTCGAATATACTCAATATTGGCGCCTCCAATAATAAAATTATCATATGAGAACAATTGTATCACAAATTCTTCTATTTGCAAGATTTAATTCTTTATTTTTTTCCTAAGTAATGATACAATATATTTTTAGAATAAACATTCGGAGGTATATATGTTAGGCGTTGCAGTTAATTTTGGACTGGTTATATTAGGCTCTCTACTAGGACTGCTTTTAAAGAAAGGTGTTTCAGAGGGGTTAAACAAGGCTATTATGTCGGCTATAGGACTTTGCGTTATGTTTGTCGGTATCGACGGTATGCTTGG
Organism: Clostridia bacterium; assembly: GCA_017630985.1. Classification (GTDB taxonomy): domain Bacteria; phylum Bacillota; class Clostridia; order Oscillospirales; family Acutalibacteraceae; genus SFWF01. Next base: position 11,567 of record JAGBUC010000032.1, on the reverse strand, counting down.
CTACACCGAGCCGATAGTCATAATTATATCAATGGTTATAGGCGCTGCCATCGGCACACTTCTAAAGCTAGAAGAAAGGCTAAATTCCTTAGGTGACGAAATCTCAAATAAGTTCGTTAAAGCAAATGGTAACGGGCACTTTACCGAAGGCTTTGTCACAGCAACGCTTCTTTTCTGCATAGGTGCTATGGCAATAACAGGCTCGGTCTCGGCAGGTCTTAATGGCGACAACAGTATACTTTTCACAAAATCGGTTATAGATTTTGTTTCTGCGATTATGCTAACCGTCAGTCTCGGAATAGGGGTCGCGCTTGCGGCTGTGCCGGTTCTTTTATATGAAGGCGCATTGGTACTTCTCGCATCTCTTTTGCAAAGCACCTTATCAGCCGGTGCCACCGACGCGCTGGTATGTGTCGGTTCCATTATCATTCTTGCTATAGGTATAAACCTCACGGGAATGGCAAAATTCAAAATAGCAAATTTCCTCCCCGCCATTATTCTTGCACCCTTTGCTTTCTATCTCATAGAACTTATAACGAGAGGATAAGGATGTATGGCTTTTAAAAAAGAACTCGAGGTTTTTTCTCACGACATCGACACAAACAGATTTGCCGCTCCAACCTCTGTGGTAAGATATATGCAGGAAGCTGTTGATAGTAATCTGCGTGAATGCAAGCCTACATATGAGGAACTGCTTGAACAAAATTTGAGTTTTATTGTAAGCCGAACCGCTTTGGAGGTTTACCGCCCTTTAAAAGAATACGAGAAAATCTCGGTTGAAACCTGGGCAACCGAGGGCAAAACCGCCGTTTTCCCCCGAAGCTTTATAATAAAGTCGGGCGAAGAAACGGTTGCAAAATGTCTTATGATTTGGGCGCTTGTAAACACCCGAGAGCATAGGTTTATGCGCGGAAGCGAATTCAGCGTTAAAAGCTACGGAACCGGAGAGGCAGTAGAACTCACTATCCCCTCCCGATTCAAAATATCAACCGATATTATGCTTAAAAAGTGCGGACAAAAAACGGTTATGTACTCGGACATCGACCGTAATTTTCATATGAACAATACTAAATATTTTGATATGCTGTTTGATTATATTCCAAACCGTGCAAAAATATTTATGTCGTCCTGCCTTGTGAACTATGTTAGTGAGGCTCCGCTTGGCAGTAATATTGAAATATACATAAGCGACGCCGTGTACGAAAACGGCGAAACTATTTATTATATGAGAACAGAAATTGACGGCAAAACAAACATTGAAGCAAAGGTTGGTGTTAAAGACATTGACCGATAAAAAGAATTTTCTTGGAACGCTTGAGCTTTTACTTGCCGCTTTCATCTGGGGCAGCGCCTTTATTGCCCAGTCGGTCGGTATGGACCATATCGGCCCCTTCACCTTTCAGTCTATCAGATTTTTAATAGGCGGAATTGTCCTTTTGCCTGTAATATTTGTAAGAAAAAGGATGACAAAAAACGAAACTGATAAAAGAACAAAAGAAAGCAAAACAAAGCTTTTAAAATCAGGCATTATATGCGGACTGTTTCTAACCGTTGCCGCCTCCTTTCAACAGGTTGGTCTGGTTTATACAACGCCTGGTAAAGCAGGTTTTTTGACAACACTTTATGTTTTGTTTGTTCCCCTTTTCAGCTTGTTTTTTAAAAAAATACCAAGTATAAATGTCTGGCTGGCGGTAATCGGCGCAACTGTGGGACTTTATCTTCTTTGTATGAACGGCTCGCTCGCCCTCTCATTTGGAGATACCCTTGTTTTCATCTCCGCCCTTTGCTATGCTGCTCATATTATTGCGGTCGACAAGCTGTCGGCTGATGTCGACCCCATAAAGCTCTCCTCTATACAGTTTTTAACGGTCGGAGTTGTGTCATTAATACCAATGCTCACTCTTGAAATTCCCAATATATCTTCTGTTGTGTCGGCTTGGCTGCCCATACTGTATACAGGAATTTTATCAAGCGGTGTTGCCTATACCCTTCAGGTTGTAGCCCAACGCCACACCGAGCCTACCGTTGCCGCCATTACAATGAGCTTTGAATCGGTTTTCGCCGCAATCTGCGAATGTCTGATTTTACTCAACTTCCCAACAGTCAAAGAAAGTGTCGGCTGTATAATTATGTTTATAGCAATTATTCTTGCCCAGCTCCCGCCTATAAAACTTAAAAGGAGTTAATTATGAAAACAACTCTTTCCCCTCGTTTTTGGTGTGCAATAACCCTATTTAGCCTGATAGGTCAGGTTGCCTGGGTTGTTGAAAATATGTACTTTAATGTATTTATTTACAAAATGTTTAATGCCTCGGCAGCAGACATTTCGGCAATGGTTGCCGCCTCTGCGGTTGCAGCCACCCTTACAACCGTCTTTATGGGTGCCCTTTCCGATAGAATAGGAAAAAGAAAGCTATTTATTTGCGGCGGATACATGCTTTGGGGAATTTCCATCTTCAGTTTTGTTTTTCTAAGAACTGATGTTATAAGCGGTCTTTTCCCTATGGTAACAAATGCGGCGGCAGTTGGCGTAAGCCTCGTTATAATATTCGACTGTATTATGACCTTTTTCGGCTCGACCGCAAATGACGCCGCCTTTAACGCATGGGTTACCGATTCAACCGATAAAACCAATCGCGGCTCGGTCGAGGGAATAAACGCTATGATGCCGCTTGTGGCAATACTTGTGGTTTTTGGCGGATTTATGTTTTTCGACCTAGAAAAAGCTGAGAGCTGGATGTGGATTTTTTCAATTATCGGCACAGCAGTTGTTATCATAGGTTTACTCGGCATGTTTTTAATTAAAGACTCCTCTGTTAAACCCGCACAGCAAAGCTACTTTAAGTGTATTTTTTATGGATTTATGCCAAAAACCATAAAGGCAAACCCTCTTTTGTATATCGTTCTTGCCGCCTTTGCTGTATTTAATATCTCAATCCAGATATTTATGCCTTACCTCATTATATATTACGAAAAAAGCTTAAATATGGCGGGCTATGTGCTTATTATGGCACCTGCGATTATCCTCGCCTCTGTGTGTACGGCATTCTGGGGAAAGGTCTATGATAAAAAAGGCTTTAAAACTGCCTCGGTTATTCCAATAGCCTCGCTATCTGTAGGATATATTGTGCTTTTCTTCACAAAAACAACCCTGCCGGTCTTTTTGGGTTCCCTTTTTATGATGTGCGGATATCTTGCAGGAATGGCTGTTTTCGGCGCAATGATAAGGGATAACACCCCCGAAAACAAGGCGGGTATGTTCCAAGGACTCCGCATATTCTCACAGGTGCTAATCCCCGGTGTAATCGGACCTGCAATCGGCGCGGCGGTGCTTAAGGATGCTCAAATCGTTTTAAACAACGATGGAACGGTCTCCTTCCTTCCAAATGAATATATCTTCCTTGCGGCACTTGCAGCAATTATTCTTCTGCTTCCTCTCCTTATGCTGATTATAAGTAAAACGACAAAGAGAAACGAATTTTGCTCTCTTAAAACTCCGTTTGAGGAAGATTTGGGCGACATTCCGTGGGAAGAATATCCAAGACCTCAGATGAAACGAAGCTCTTACATATGCCTGAACGGAAAATGGAACCTTAAAATATCGAAAAACGATAAGGTTCTCCACGAAACCGAAATATTGGTCCCTTTCCCGCCCGAATCAAGAATTTCCGGTGTTGAATATATAAAGGATAAAAAATCTGTTCTGACCTATACAAGAAACTATAATTTCGGTAAAATCCCCGACGGTAAAAGATTAATTATAAATTTCGGTGCCGTCGACCAGGAATGCGAGTTATTTATAAACGGCTATTCGGTCGGCAGTCACTCGGGTGGATATCTCCCCTTTTCCTTTGATATAACCGATTATTTAAAGGAAGGTAAAACCGAAATCACCCTCACCGTCACCGACAGGCTGGATAAAACGCTCGGCTGGGGAAAACAGTCCTATAATCGCGGCGGTATGTGGTACACTACGGTCAGCGGAATTTGGCAAACTGTTTGGGCTGAGGTTGTTCCCGAAAGATATATAACCGATATTAAAATAGAAACTTACCTCGACCGCTTCACCCTCACGGTAAATGGTGGAGAAAATAAGCATATTCTCTATTTTAACAACAAGGAATATGATTTTGACAAAAGCATTACCGTTGAGGTCGAAAACGGAGAACTATGGACCCCCGAAAACCCCAAGCTCTACGATATCAGGGTTGTTTCCGGCCAAGACGAAATCTCTTCATATTTTGCCCTTCGCACCGTTAGTATCGGAGGTGATAAAATATTGCTTAACGGTAAGCCCTATTTCTTCCACGGTCTTTTAGATCAAGGCTATTTCAGCGACGGAATATATCTTCCGGCAACACCCGAGGGCTTCAAAAACGATATCCTATCTATGAAAAAACTTGGCTTCAATACCCTTAGAAAGCACATAAAAATCGAACCCGATTTATTCTATTATTACTGCGACAAGTACGGTATGGTCGTCTTTCAGGACCTCGTAAACAGCGGCGGCTACAGCTTCCTTGTCGATACTGCCCTGCCGACAGTGCTTCTTAAAAAAGGCATTTCTCACCCTGTTTCAAAGAAAAGAAGAGAAACATTTATGAACGACGCCACTAATACAATTAACCTTCTCTATAATCACCCCTCCGTTTGCTACTATACGATATTTAATGAGGGTTGGGGTCAGTTTGATGCTGTTAATGTATACCGCAAAATGAAATCCCTTGACAGTAGCAGAGTTTGGGATGCTACTTCAGGTTGGTTCCAGACCGGCGAAAGCGATGTCTTAAGCGAACATATATATTTTAAACCTATAAAACTCAAAAATGACGGCAGACCCCTTGTGCTTTCTGAATTCGGCGGATACTCATACAAAATACAAGACCACTCTTTCAATAAACAAAAAACCTATGGTTATAGATTTTTTGCCGAAAAGCAGGACTTTATCAATGCAATTCACAAGCTATACGCTAACGAGGTTGTAAACACTATAAAAGAGCAAGGACTTTGCGCCGCCATTTTAACCCAAGTCAGCGATGTCGAGGACGAAACCAACGGACTTTTCACCTACGACCGACAGATTTTAAAGGCAGACAAAGATACTATGCTTGATATTGCCGAAAAACTTCACTACGCCTATAATAAATATTGTGAGAAATAGCTATTGACCGAATTTTAAAAAAGCTTTATAATTTATTCAACTTGTAAGTAGGTGATTTTATGGACTATAAAAGAATTTTAACCGTTCAGGATATCTCCTGTGTGGGACAATGTTCGCTAACCGTTGCCCTACCAATTCTGTCGGCTTGCGGAATAGAAACTGCAATAATTCCATCAGCAGTGCTATCAAACCACACGGCTTTCTCCGGATTTACTTTCCGCGACCTCACCGACGAAATCCCCGTTATAAAGGAAGAATGGCTTAGACAGAATATAGGTTTTTCAGCAATCTATACAGGCTATCTCGGAAATCTTAAGCAGGTCGAATATGTTAAAAGCATTATGTCAGAATGTCTAGAAAAGAATGCTGTGAAAATTGTCGACCCCGCTATGGCTGACGGCGGAAAGCTCTATACCGGCTTTGATATGGCATATGCAAACGAAATGAAAAATCTGTGTAAAGAGGCCGATATCATACTTCCAAATATAACCGAAACCTGCCTTATGACCGACACCGAATATAAAACCGATTTGAGCAAGGCCTATGTAGAAGAGCTTATTTCTAAAATTCGCTCTTTCTATAACGGAAAAATTGTTCTCACAGGTGTCGGATTCAGTGAGGACAAAACAGGCATTGCCGTTTGCGACCAAAACGAAATTCTTTATTACGAGCACGAAAAGATAAGAGGAGGCTGTCACGGAACAGGCGATGTCTATGCCTCAGCATTCACGGGCGCGCTCATTTCCGGAAAATCTCTTTTCGATTCCGCAAAAATTGCAGCAGATTTCACCTATAAATGTATAAAGGAAACCGAGCCTGAGCATTGGTACGGAGTAAGGTTTGAACCTCAAATTAAAAACCTAATTGAAATGATAAAATAATATTAAAAGTGCCGCAGTTTTAATCTGCGGCGCTTTTTGTTATTTTGCACAAAAAAATTGTTAAAAAAATATCAATTAAGTGTGAATAAACTATTGACAATCTTCGTCAAAAATCTTATTATATAATATGTATATAATAATTTGTGCCCCCTACTGTTTTGTAGGGGGCATAGAAAGGTCTAGGCTATGGAAACTTTTATCGCAATTCTCATTCTCTTCCCCTTCCTTGCTGCTCTTGTTCAAGCGTTTATTAAAAGCAATTCGCTAAGAAGAATAAGCGTCTACATAAGCAGCGCCGCAATCATCGTGGCAACCATCGTGTTCGCTATAATGAACTTCGGCAAGGAACAGTATCTTGTCTCCGACAAGCTTATTATCGGAGGCTCTTCCCTCACAGGCACAGTAAACTATATTATGCTTGCGGTCGAATTTATTTTGATGGGTATTATCACCTATTTAAGCTTCAAGTATAGAAAATACTATGCTGCAGTTTTGTCTATCGTGCAAACGGCTTTCGTTGCCTGGCTCGAGCTTTCGGGCAGAGCCCACGCTACGGGCTTTTATATGTTCTGCGACAACCTAACCCTAATTCTCTGCCTTATGATTGCTGTTGTCGGCGGACTTATCTGTGTTTATGCGGTTGGATATCTTAAAGATTATCATCATCACCACGGCGATGAGGTTAAAGACAGACGCTCGTTCTTCTGCGCTATGCTCTTCGTCTTCCTCGGCGCTATGTTCGGTATTGTCTTCTCATCTAACCTCATTTGGATGTATTTCTTCTGGGAAATCACAAGCGTTGTTTCCTTCTTACTTATTGGCTACACCAAAACCGAAGAGGCTGTCAACAACTCCTTCCGCGCCCTTTGGATGAACCTGCTTGGCGGTGTCGGCTTTGCCGCCGCTATCGGCTTTGCCGCAATCGGGTTTCACATCACAAATCTTCAGGACCTCGTTGCCTTGTCCGACCCCGCAGTAGTAATCCCCTTAATTTGTCTTGCCCTTGCAGCGCTGACAAAGTCGGCTCAGCTTCCCTTCTCCCGCTGGCTTATGGGCGCAATGGTTGCTCCTACCCCATCTTCCGCCCTTCTGCACTCGGCAACAATGGTTAAAGCAGGTATCTATCTCCTAATCCGTATTGCCCCCGCTATGACCGGAAACCTTGTTGGTCTAACCGTTGCTCTTATCGGTGGCTTCACCTTCTTTGTCGCTTCGATCCGCGCAATCATACATACAGACGGTAAAAAGGTTCTTGCCTATTCTACAATTTCAAACCTCGGTCTAATCGTTGCTTGTTGCGGCGTAGGCATAAACGAAACCATCTGGGCTGCAATCTTCCTTATGATGTTCCACTGTGTTTCTAAGTCCCTACTCTTCCAGACGGTCGGCTCGGTAGAGCACACCTCCGGAAGCCGTAACATTGAGGATATGCACGGTCTTATTAAAAGATATCCCGCCCTTGCTACCGCTATGACAATCGGTATTGCAGGAATGTATCTTGCTCCTTTCGGAATGCTGATTTCTAAGTGGTCGGCTCTTCAGGCCTTTGTTGATGCAGGAAACATTATTCTCGTTCTCCTTCTCGCGTTCGGCTCGGCTACCACCCTTTTCTACTGGACAAAATGGATTAGTAAGCTCTTGGCTTACGCCCGTCCTACTATAAGAAGAAAAGACACTACAAGCCTTGACCAGTGGGTTTCAATCGGCGGCCACACCGTTATGATGGTGGCTCTCTGCCTTGTCTTCCCCTTCCTTTCGGGCAGCCTTGTTACCCCTATTGTAAACTCGCTCTATGGAACAAAGGATTTCAAGCCCGTGCTCTCGGACGAAAACCTTTATATCCTAATTCTTATGATAATAATTCTTGCCCTTGTCCTTGTGGCAGGTTTCATTATAACCCGTCTTGTAAAAACAAAGCAGACCTCGGTTTATATGTCGGGTATCGATACCGGCGACGAGCGTCACTATGTCGGCGCATTTGATGAAGAGCGCACAATGTACCACGCTAACTGGTATCTTTCTGATTTAATTGGTACCGACCGTCTTATGAATGTTGCAACAGCTGTTGCAGCTGCAGGACTTATAATCGGCGCAGTACTCACAATAGGAGGTGTTCTGTAATGACAGTTTTAAGAATTGTATCGGCTATCATCTATATTCTCCTAGGCGGTCTCGTTGCAGGACTCCTTGCAGGTATCGACCGTAAGTTTTCTGCTCGTATGCAGGGAAGACGCGGACCTTCGGTTTTTCAGCCCTTCTATGATGTTGCAAAGCTTTTCTCAAAAGAAACTCTTGCTTTAAACCATGGTCAGTTCGTAATTGCCTTCAGTTTTCTAATTCTTATGATACTCACAGGTGCACTTTTCTTCGCAGGCGTTGATATTCTTCTCGTTTTCCTCGCTCTCTCAACCGCCGCTATGTTCCTTGTCTTTGCCGCAACCTCTTCAAACTCGGCAATGTCAACTATGGGAGCTCAGCGTGAAATGATGCAGATGCTCGCCTACGAGCCTATGGTACTTATCACCGCCGTTGGATTTTATATGTCAACCCAGATAATGAATGGTGGAAAAGGAAGCTTTAAAATAATCGATATAGCCTCTGGAGATATCCCCTCTATCGTATATCTCCCCGGTATTTTCCTCGGCTTCCTCTTTATACTCACCATCAAGTTTAGAAAATCACCCTTTGATATTTCCACTTCACACCACGCTCACCAAGAGCTTGTTAAGGGTGTCACTACCGACCTTTCGGGCAGAAACCTCGGTATGATTGAGGTTGCCCACTGGTATGAAAACACATTCCTTTTAGGTGTTGTGGCTTTGTTCTTCCTGTCAAACGACTGGTGGAGCATTCCCCTTGCTATCGCTGCCGCCGTTGTTGTTTACTTCATTGAAACAATCATCGACAATGTAAGCGCGCGTGTTAAGTGGGAGCTTATGGTAAAACTCGCCTGGGGAGTAACCATCGTCTGCGGCGGACTTAACCTGCTCGTTCTAGAGTATATCTTTTAAGGGAGGACAAATATATGGCTAAAATTACAAAATCACCTTGGCTTCTCCACTACGACGGCTCAAGCTGTAACGGATGCGATATTGAAGTCCTCGCTTGCCTCACCCCCGTTTATGACGTAGAACGCTTTGGTATTATAAACACAGGAAACCCCAAACACGCAGATATCTTCCTTGTTACCGGCGGCATTAACGAAAAAAACAAGGCTGTTGTTAAACAGCTTTACGAACAGATGCCCGAGCCTAAGGTTGTTGTTGCAGTTGGAATTTGCGCCTGCAACGGCGGAGTTTTCAAGGACGCCTATAATATTATCGGCGGTGTCGATAAGGCCATTCCGGTTGACGTTTATGTTCCCGGCTGTGCCGCGCGCCCCGAAGCAATTATCGACGGCGTTGTTAAAGCGCTCGGCGTTTTAGACGAAAAACAAAAGGCTTTCAAAGAGGCCAATAAAAAGAAAGGGGCAGACAAATAATGAGAGAAAATTACGAGCTTAAAATTTTGGCTCCCGACCAGATAACAATCAAGGCCCACTCACTCAGAAACAAGGGTGCCCGCCTTTCACAGATTTGCTCTGTCAGAACAAAGGGCGGCTACGACCTGCTTTATTCCTATGTTTTAGACGGACTTTTCAAAAACTATAAGGTTTCTATTTCTGAAGATGCCGAAATCGAAAGCATAACCGCTATCTTCCCCAATGCTTTCCTTTACGAAAACGAAATGAGTGAACTTTTCGGCATTAAGATTAAGTATATCGCACTCGACTATAAAAACAAGCTTTACGACATTGCTGTCGAAACACCGTTTAAGTAAGGAGGAACAAAGATATGAGTAAAAGAAGTATTGTGCCTTTTGGCCCTCAGCATCCGGTTCTTCCCGAACCGATTCACCTAGACCTCGTCCTCGAGGACGAAAAGGTCGTAGAGGCTATCCCCTCTATCGGCTTTGTACACAGAGGTCTTGAAAAGCTTGTTGAAAAGCGTAATTTTCACGACTATATGTATGTTATCGAACGCATCTGCGGAATCTGCTCCTTTATGCACGGAATGGGTTACGCCGAGGGTATCGAGCGCATTATGGATGTTGAAATTCCCGACAGAGCAAAATATCTTCGTACAATCTGGTGCGAAATGTCCCGTCTTCACAGTCACCTTTTATGGCTTGGCCTTTTGGCCGACGCTTTTGGCTTTGAAAGCCTTTTTATGCACTGCTGGAGAATGAGAGAAACCATTCTCGATATGTTTGAGGCATCTACAGGCGGCCGCGTTATCTTCTCGGTAAATAAAATCGGCGGCGTTCTTAAAGATATGGACAACTCTATGCTTCGCAGGTTTGTCGATATGTTCGACAAGATGGAGGAAGAGGTTCGTCAGCTTACAAATGTTTTCCTAAAAGACTATACCGTAGCTTCACGTCTTAAGGGCGTCGGAATTCTTACCAAGGAAGACGCTATTCTACACGGTGCAGTCGGCCCCATGATGAGAGCCGCAGGCATCGAAGCCGACACCAGAAAGCTCGGCTATGCCGCTTACGGCGATATTGATTTCGATATTATTACAGGAAAAGATTGCGACAGCTTTTCTCGTTGCGAGGTTCGCATAAACGAAATCTTCCAATCATTTAATATAATCCGTCAGGCTGTTGCAAAAATCCCCGAGGGCCCCGTTTCTGTTGACGTTAAGGGCAATCCCGACGGTGAGGCTTTTGTACGCCTTGAACAGCCAAGAGGTGAAGCTGTCTTCTACTTCCGCGGCGACGGAACCCAGTTCTTGAACCGTGCCCGTGTACGCACCCCAACCTTTGCTAATATTCCTTCCCTCGTTAAAATTCTTGAGGGTTGCGATTTCGCAGATGTGCCGATTTTGGTCCTCACTATCGACCCCTGCGTAAGCTGTACCGAAAGATAAGGGGGAGAAACTCATGAACAAATACGGTTCTTTCACAGGCGGTGTTCTAAAGGCTCTCTTTAAAAAGCCCGCTACATACGGATACCCCTATAATAAAAAAGAATTTCCCGAGCGCACCCGCGGTCATATCGTTATCGACATCGATAACTGCATTTTATGCGGACTCTGCGAGAAAAAATGTCCCTCTTCTGCTATCAAGGTAGACAGAAACAAGGGCACCTGGTCTATCGACCGTATGGGCTGTGTACAGTGTGAAAACTGTGTTGTAGGTTGTCCTAAAAAGGTTCTTTCAACCGATGTTAACTACACTGCACCCAGCACCACAAAAACTGTAGACACCTTTGCTAAGGCGGGAGCCGAAATAAACGAAGAAAAAGGCGCCGCTATGCCAAACTGCAATCTCGACAGTTGTGTTTTCTGCGGACTTTGCGCTAAAAACTGCCCTCAGGGCGCACTTTCGGTCGACCGTGCATCAAAATCCTGGAAGCTTGACGAAACCCTCTGCGTAAGCTGTGGCCTCTGTACCGAAAAATGCCCCAAGAAGTGTCTTGAAATGGGTGAAGACAAAACAAAGAACGAAACCGTTCTTGCTCCCTACGATGTTGACGATTT